>JBFWTA010000106.1:0-8068 GCA_050248075.1 Bdellovibrionales bacterium
CCGGTTATGGCGGTCTTGCGATCACCTGCGGCGGGTTCTTCGACCAGTATCTGGAAGGCGATAAATATTACCCGGACTGGGTCGACACATGGAATCTGCGCTTTGCCTGGCGGCTTTACAAGGAACCGCGACGTTTATGGAAACGGTATCTGATCGATTACCAGTTTTTTATCTGGACGGCGCTGGGAGCCGCCTTGCGGAAATTCACGCCCCAGCCGGTGAAGGCAATGATTTGCAAGGCCGCCGCAAAAATCAGGAAAAAATAATTTGACGTTTAATGCTTCATCTCGTCGATGCGCAGGTCGATGAGAAAGCGGATGACTTCCTCGTAATCCTTATGCGGAATCTTGGTGATATGGTTGACGTTGAACTTGGCTTCGATAATCACCTGCACCGTTTCCTGGCGCAGGTTTTCGTTGTTCGCAATATAGGCCAGCAAAGCATAAACCGATTTGAGCTCGTTGGCATTCAGCGGCTGCATATCGCGTGTCTGAATGCGGTCGCTGCTGTGCGAACTGCCCGAGACCTGCCGCGCGGGCTTAATGACCGGCACGCCGCGCTGCAAGGCGATCTGCTCGCCCAGCTGGTTGATGATGTCTTCCACCGCCTGCTCGACTTCGAGCTCAGGCGCATCGCCGACCGGTTTGGTCATTAAGGTCTCCTTAAGGATAACGATTGATTAAGCCGCCAGAAACCGGCCGGAATTATGTTCGATCAAGCGTTCCCAGCGCTCCTCGAGAGAAGTCACCACGCTGCTGCGAACCCCTTCGTAACGCTCCAGATTTTCAAGGATGGCCTGGGCTACGACTTCGCCATGACGGGCAATGAAGGTATCAAATTGCTGTATCATGATCGGCTCCCTTGCAATTCTGTAACGAATATGAAAAAATCACATCCACAGTTCAAATATCTCATCAATGGATGAAAATATCAAACTAAAAATGTGAATTAACTATAAATGAAAGTTTTGACAGCATTATTTTTTACAATTACGGGTATGAAGTTACCAAGCAGTGGTTGGTAGCCTTCCCTGGCACAGGAAAGCCTCATGATCAACGCCGAACAAATACGCGCCGCCCGCGGCCTTCTGGATTGGTCCACCGCCGACCTCGCCAAACAATCCGGCCTGACCGTCAACGGCATCAATAAGATCGAGCGCGGGCATGTGAGCGCGCATAGAGAGACGTTGGAAAATATTCAGAAAACTTTCCAAGACAATGGCATCGAATTTCTTGATAACTCCGGCGTACGAATTAAGCAGCAAGGGGTCGATATTCTCGTCGGGCAAAAAGGACTGTGCCAGTTTTTTGATGGTGTTTACGAACATGCGCGAGATCACGGTGGTACAATTGTTCAATTCGGTGTCGATGAAAAACAATTCCTAACCCACCTCGGCGCCGAGTTTTCCGCTGATTATGTAAAACGCATGACTAATCTTAGCCGCGACAGGAAAGATCTAAAAGTTAAAGCCATTATTTGTGAAGGCGAAACGGATTTTCTTGCTTCGGACTACAACGAATATCGATGGATTTCTAAACAGATATTCCAAGCTGTCCCTTTCTATATTTGCGGCGAAACCTTAGCCATTATGGATTTTCAAACAGTCCCCGCTCCAACCATAGTTCTTTTGAAGTTTAGCGCGATAACAAACGCATATCGCAAACAGTTCGATGCATTTTGGGAGATGGCTAGTGAGACACCTGAAATTTTAAACAAAGCAAGGAGCAGATAGATGTCTACATCCATATCTTCTCCGCCCGGATTTTGTATTCGCCCCCTAACTGCGGACGACACTCAAAGCTACCGAATGATCAGAAAAAAAATTTTGCATACTACTGATGCTCGCTATTTCAGCGACTCTTATGAACGTGAACGATTGCTATCCGAAAACCAATGGTTAAGTTGGTGCACTGAAAAGCCCGAGCACTGCATTCTTGGCACTTATCTTGATAAAGCCTTGGTCGGCATTATAATGGTTACCCGTCAAGGCGGCGCCAATAGTCCCGTTGTAGAATGGGAAGCCGCCTGGCTCGATCCCCGTTACAGAGGAACAGGTATCGGAAAATTATCTTACGAGCATGCAAAGCAGTGGAGCCAGAAGCAGGGCTATAAATTCGTAGCTGGTTTTATCCGCGCGACCTATACGCCTGCCCTAGATATATGCAAAAGCCAAGGTTTTGTTTACGCATATACTATCCATGACGAGCTTTGGGCTGATGGAAGTGTGGCAGATACGCACGCTTTTTTACTAGACCTGCGACAAGAAGCATCGGCCTACGCTTCAATGCCGGTATTTGAGCGTTTTAAAGAAGCGTTGCCCTTTTTAGATCAAGGATTGCATGCACCTCCTGAGAAATACGGAATTAAAGCAGCATAAATACTTTCAATTGCGACGCAGTAATTGAGGGCTTGAGATCCGCTCCTTCACCTTGCTCACCAAACGCGTACGCTTTAAAGTCCTATTATCAGTCGCATTTATATTCGGAACAATGCCGCCCACACCTCACGCGCTCCCCCCCAACCTGCGCCTCTACGCCATTGGCGATATCCATGGGCGGAGCGATTTGCTTGGTCAGCTGCTGGAGAAAATCGCGCGGGATTCCGAGGCGAAGGGAGGGACGGCGCGGCTGGTGTTTCTGGGCGATTATGTCGATCGGGGACTGTACAGCCGGCAGGTCATCGACAGGCTGATCGAGCTCAAGGCCACGGAGCCGGAGCCGCCCGTCTTTCTGATGGGCAATCACGAACAGGTGATGCGCGAATTGCTGCGCGGCGGAGAAAATACCTTGCTTCAGGACTGGCTGCGCTTCGGCGGACGCGAAACGCTGATGAGCTATGGCATCAACCCCATGGGACCGCCGGAGGCGGTTATCGACGCCCTGCGCGAGAAAACGCCCAGGGCCCATGCCGAGTTTCTGGAAAAGCTGGACGTTTTTGCCGAATTCGGCGATTATTTTTTCTGTCACGCCGGCATAAAACCCGGCATTGATCTTGCCCGGCAAACCGAACAGGATTTATGCTGGATACGTTATGAGTTCCTCGGCCAGACCAAGCCCCACCCCAAAATGATCGTGCATGGCCACACGATCGCCGCCGAGCCCGAGTTAAAGCCCAACCGCATCAATATCGACACAGGTGCTTATGCCACGGGCTGTCTCACGGCGCTGGGGCTGGAAGGAACCAAGAAATGGCTTTTGCAGACAAAATGAAAATGACGAACTGGGCCTTCGGGTTCTTCGTTCTCAGCGTCATGCTTCTTCCCATCGGCTTTGGCGGCAACCGTCCCCTGCCCTTCGGCCTTGCCCAGGCCGGGCTGGCGGTCAGCTGCCTGTGCCTGATCCTCGGCTTCGGCCGTAGCTGGCAGCCGCCCAAACTGTTTCCGCGCCTGCAACTGGCGCTTATTCTGTTTTCCATCGTGATCGTCTGGGCATGGCTTCAAACCCAGCCTTTCCTGCCGAAAGACTGGGCCCATCCGTTATGGATGGAAGCCGCCAATGTTCTGAACAAGCCCTTGCACGGCGTTGTCGCCATTGCGCCCGAAGCGAGCCAGGCGGGCCTTAACCGCCTTATCACCTATCTCGTCGCCGGTTTTCTGGCCTATGTGCTGGGGCAGGACCCGAAACGCGCGCGTCTGGTCATTCAGGCCTTGTGGGCTTCCGGCACCGCCATCTGTATTTACGGCCTTGTCGTGCACATCACGGGCTGGAACAAAATTCTGTGGTTCGATAAATGGGCGTATCATGAGGATCTTACGGCGACATTCGTCAACCGCAATCATTTTGCCATTTACGCAAGCCTGGTGCTGGCGTCCGGCGTGGCGTTGTTCCTGCAATCGTGGCGCGAGGATGTCATGGCGCAAAAGCCGACATCGCGCGCGCCGGCGGTGCGCGCCTGGCTGATGCGGCGTGGCGGGATGTACATGTGCTCGTTCATGATCATCGTGCTGTGCATCGTGTTGAGCCATTCGCGTTCGGGCTTCATGCTTGGCCTCGCCGGCATCGCCAGCTATCTGTTTTTTTACCAGATCTACCGGAAATCATGGGCGCGCGCGCTGCTGATCGCGCTGGTGGCCTTTATTATCATTTCGCTCGCCTTCGCCGTGGCGCGCCAGTATTCGGAACGCTTCGCCAGCCTGTTCAGCGATTATTCCTCGACCGACCGCATGAAGGTCTATGGCATGACCATCGAGGCCCTGCGCGACAGCCCTCTGTTCGGCTATGGCCTTAACGGCTTTCAGCCGGTGTTCCGCATTTATCAGCGCAACATGATCATGGAATTCACGCATGCGCACAGCGACATCCTGGAATCCCTGCTCGATCTCGGCCTGCCGATGGGCTTTCTCATGTGGGCGGCGGTGTTGCTGGTCGTAAGCGGCCTGGCGCGCGGCATCGCGCGGCGGCGGCGGCATGGCATGTTCGCCTGCCTGGCCCTGGCCGCCTGCATTGTCGTGCTCGGTCACGCCATGGTCGATTTCAGTCTTCAGATACCGGGTGTGGTCATCCCGTGGGTCACCCTGTTGGGCATCGGCCTCGCCCAAAGCTGGCGCCAGGCGGAACGTGAAGGCGTGCCGGAATTGATGAGTTAAATTATTTCCTGACCTTTGCCACCCGCGACTGCCATTCGCCGTACAGTCCCGGCTCGTCGACCGCCTGTTTAAGGGCTTCGCCGACTTCATCGATCAGGTCATTATGCAGGGCCAGGTTCCAGGTTGCTTCGCGCTGCATGCGGAACGCCTTTTGCCAAAGCACCGTCTGATAAGCCCTCTGGTCCTTGTCCTCGATCGCGGCAAATTGCCGCCACATATAGGCGCGCTCCGGCAGCTGGCGCGGCTCGCCGGGGCTTACGAGATCGGAGAGGCGCAGGGCGGCGAAAGCCCCCTGCTGGTCGCCCTGCGTGGCAAGACGCAAATAGGATAACCGGGCCCAGCCGAACGGCTCGGCCGGGTCGCCGGCCAGGGCCTTTTCCTGCATCTCGCGCAATTCCTTCAGCTCGCGCAGCCGCGGGCCCATATCCAGCCCTTCGGTATTCGAAAGGCGCTGGACGATTTGTTCGTTCATACGCTCGAAGCTTGCCTCGCGGCCCGAAATATTAAACCACGCAAGCACACACAGAATGCCCAGCACCACAAGCATGCACAACGGCCAGGCTTTGGAAGGGGCAGGCGGTTCGAAAGTCATCAGTTGGTGTAATAGTTTTTGTAACGGCCGTGATAATAACCGTAATCGTCATAGCCGTAACGCTTGCGGTCCTGCAGGTCGACCTGCGTGAGCACGAGGCCCGCCAGCTTGATATTGAATTTTGCCAGCTGGCGCAGGCCTTCACTGATAACCTCGCGCGGCGTGGAGGCCCAGCGCGCCAGATAGACTGTCGTGTCCGCCATCTTGGCGATCAGCACCGCATCCGTGATCGCGATTACCGGCGGCGTGTCGATAATGACGACATCGTACATCTGCCGCACGGTCGACAGCAGCTTTTCCATCTGATGCGAGCCGACCAGGTCCTGGGGATTGGGGGGGCGCGTGTGGGCGATAATCACATCCGCGCCGCTCACATCCTTCTGGATCGCCTCGGCCAGCGGCGCGTTATCGGCAAGCACCCTGGCCAGATCGGGTTTGGTTTTGTCGAGGCTGAGAATGCTGTGCACGCGCGGACGACGCATGTCGGCATCGATCAGCAGGACCTTGGCGCCCGACTTTGCGAGAATGCGCGCGAAGGACGTCGAAAACATGGTCTTGCCTTCGCCCGGAAACGAGCTGGTTACCACGATAACCTTGGGCGGCTGATCGACATTCGAGAAATGGATTGCGGCCCGCACCGAACGAATGGATTCGGCGTAAACCGACAGCGGTTTCTTGAGCACATAATCGCTCGGCAGCTGGCCTTCCGCGGCGACGGCGGACGGAACGATGCCGAGACCCGTGACACCCAGCAGCTTTTCCGCCATGCCCAGCGAGCGCACGCCGCGATCGATATATTCCAGCATCAGCGCGATCATGAACCCAAAGGCGAGGCCGAGAAAAATGCCCAACGCGAGAAAAACGAACAGCTTCGGAAACGAAGGCCGCAAAGGCGTGTCGGCGCGGGCGATGATGCGCGCATCGGCGATCTGCAGGTCCTGCTGTTCCGTCACTTGTTTAAAGCGATTGAGCAGACCTTCGTATAAACTGCGGTTCGAGGCGGCTTCGCGCTCCAGCTGGTGCAGCGTGACCATCGCCTGGTTGCCCTCGCCGGTCTTGGCGGTCAATGCCGTTAATTCCTGCTCGAGGCTGGCGACCTTGCCCTTGGCGATGTCGAAATCGTTTTGAAGGCCGGCCACGATTTTCTGCGTTTCCTCGTGGATCTTGTCACGGATGCCGGCCAGCTCGTTCTTGGCGTCGATCATCATCGGATGACGGTCGCCGTAACGGGTCGACAGGTCGGCCACCTTGCGGCGCACGAGGGCTTCCTGCTGCTTGAGCGACTGAATAAGCGGCGAGGCAATGGTGATGGATGCCGTTTCCAGCTGTTGCGGGCTCATGGCACGCACACCCTTGAGGCGCGCATCGGCCTGCGAGCGTTCGGCGCGGGCCTGCAGCAGCTGGACGTTCAATTCGCGTAATTGCTGCTGCGTGATCGTTTCCGCGCCGCCGCCGGCCATGTTGGTGCCGATAAGGTGATTGGCGTTGCGGTAATTCTCGACCGCCTTTTCGGATTCCGTCACCCGGCCGCGCAATTCGTCAAGTCGTTTCGACAGCCATGCATTGGCGCGCTGCGTGGCGTCGTATTTTACTTCCAGCTGATCGACCAGGTACTGATCGGCAAAAGCGTTGGCGATCGTGGCGGCCATCGCGGGATCGCGATCGGTGTAACGGATGGTGATGCTATAGGACCTTCCGTCGTTGATGACCTCAAGGTGCCGCAACAGCTTTTCCACGATGCCGGTTCGGTCGTCGATTTCCTGCTTTGCGACATCTTCCGGCTTGGAGCTGGACAGCAGGCGGTCGAGCCAGCCGGCGCCCGACAGCGCCGAATTAAACCGGCTGTCGTTCATCAAATGCAGTTCGTTGATGATCCGGTCCATGACCGAGCGCGAACGGATGATGTCGATTTCGCTGCGGATCGCCGCGTTGTCGGCCGGCAGGCCCGACACGACGGATTCCATGTTCGATACCTGCGTCTTGCGCGGATCGAGCATCACGACGGCCTCGCCGACATAGCGGGCGGGCAGCACGAAGGCGAGGATGACGGCGAAAGTCGCTATGGCAGCGGTCACCAGCCCGATAAATTTGGCGTTACGGCGCACGAAGAGCCATATCTCCCGCACGTCGGTCATCATCATCATCTGTTCTTGATTCATGGGGAAACTGCCTGCGCGCGCCATTTCACGTCGGGACTATAGCGAATGGGCGTGGAAAGGGAAAATTTAAAAAAACCGCTCATGAATGGTGATCACGTCACCGGGCATCACCGCCGAGGTCTCCGTTGCGTCGCTTTCGGTGCCGTTGACGCCGCCATGCTTGATCTTGATGTCATCCTTGTCGGCGCGATAGGTGTAGCCGCCGGCCAGGGCCACGGCATTAATGACCGTCATGCCGTTGACATAGGTATAGCTGCCCGGCTTCATGACCTCGCCGACGATAAAAAACGGTCTATAACTGGAAACCTGCATGCTGACATGCGGGTTTTTCATATATCCCTGCTCCAGCTTGCCGGCGATATCGCGCTGAACATCGCCCGCCGTCCGCCCCGCGACGGAGACTTCACCGATCAGCGGCATCGAAATCGTTCCCGTTGAGGAAACCTGAAAAATACCCGAAAGGTCCTCTTCACCGAACACCGTGATTTCCAGCTTGTCGCCGACCCCCAGAACATAATCGTTAATCGCCGCCGGGCTGGCCGACACGCCCGCATTCGGAGGGATCTGCGCCGCCGGCACAGGCATCGGTTGAGGCATAGGGGCGGCTTCCATGGGCTGCTGACCGGGATAGTCGCCGGGGGGCGCCACACGGTCGGCCGATGATTTCGGCACGCGCGGCATCGTACCCGACTGCGCCTGGGCAAAATCGGGCAGGACGAGCAGAAACATCAG
>JBFWTA010000107.1:0-8065 GCA_050248075.1 Bdellovibrionales bacterium
CGTCGATAGCAGCAGCGCCGCTATTGCGCTGTCCAGCGGACAGGAATATCGGCGGGGCGTCCGTGCTGTAAGAAGCTATGCTTCCTTCGAACTGCGTATAGTACGCTTCGCTTAAGTTGTAGCCCATCAGTCGGCCGTTTAAGCCTTGGCCGCCGTTAGCTGCGTTTCGCAGATAAGGGAAGCCGCCGATGTTGTTATGAGCCAGCAGGATTTGACTGGCTGTTGTCGCAGCAAGGAACCCGCCAATGGTGTTCCCTGTTCGGTACATATAGTCGCTTCCGCCCGCATCGAACGAAGGATTACCTGTTTGCCGCGTGCGCGCCCATAGATCGACGCCATCATTCGACGGAATTAGGCGCTTTATAACAAAGGCGTAGTTTTTATAATCGGCGGTGATTTCTGTGGTGAAGTCGTAGCTGCTGCCGCCGCCGCTTGCCGTAGCCAGCAGTTCCCAATCGTTCACGGTTGCAGCAGCCGGTGCTGCGTTCTGAAGCTGGAAGTACGTTCCGTCGTGAACAAGGCGCGTAATGATGCCCGCCACTATATCGTCGTCGTCAAGATCGACCAGCACCCCGCCTGACATTTTCTTAATGGTGACAGCAGGACGCCCGTTTACTTCCATCGTCGTGATGCCGACGTTATTATTCGTCGGAATAAAATCGAAGGTGAACCCCGCGCTTGCTGCTGTATACGTCGCCAGCAGGAAGGGAAGTGTCGCTTCCATGGCGCTTGCGGTGCCGCCGACATTACCTACGCCAGCGAAGTTGAAGAAGTTCGTCACCGCATCCATAGCGTTCTGCTGCGGGTGTCCGCCGGGCGTTATGCCATCGCCGACGTGGGCGCGGCCCTTCGTGATATTGATAGCCATTTCGCGGACGACTGGCGTAACAGCGTTAAGGTTTGACTGTGTATCGCCGCGCTGCTGAACCTGTTTTGCACTCATGTGAAGAACTCCCAATCTTCTGAAGAACCCGGCGCGCCGCTGAAGTCTTCCCAGTCTTCAGACGAACCGGGTGCGCCGCTAAAATCTTCCCAGTCTTCGCTGCTGCCGATCGGGCCGCTGCTGCCGATAACTACGTTTTCGATAGTAACAAAGTTTGATTCAATGCCAAGGTTATTAACTGCCTGAATGCGCAGGTCGTAGGGCGTGTTAACGCTGGTTGTCAGAAGGTCGGCGGCTGTAAGCGCACCATCCACTTCGAACGACGGCCGCCATGCCACTTCGGCAGATTCCTTGAGTTGCAGGCGGAAGAACCCGCCTTCGCGTACAAAGGCGTTCGGGTGCGAATCCCATTGCAGCGACAGGTTATAAACAGAAACGGTTTCGCTTCCGCTGTTCGTGGCCGACACGACCCGGCTATTAAACACGACGTTAGACGGCGGGGTGACGTTAAAGGGATTAGGAAGGTTAGTGTTCGGTGCCGGGTCTATATCGGTTTGCAGATCAGGCGACCAGTCGAATGCTGCTTCTGCCGTTTCGCGTAGGCCCAGTGAAACGACAAGGCGGGGGTTATCCCCTGCTTCGGCTGTCATGTCGAACGTCGCAATTTCGAACGGCTTTTCTTCCCATCCCAGCCGCGCCAAGTTGATTAGCACGTTATCGCCGCACTGAAGCTGAAGCGCCTTCAGGCTGAAGGGTATGGTCGCGGTGATCTCTTGCCTGCTGCGGCGCAGTTCGACCAGCGCCATGCGCTGCGCAGCCGCCGCGCGGTTCGTGAAGGGAAGGTCTAACGGCTTTGGAATAGCGATGCCGTCTTCTTCCAGATAGTTGCTGTCGGTTTGCTGCGGGTAGTCGGTTGCCTGCCAGTTGTTCACGCTTGAAACGTAAATCCCCTTCACGACGTTGAAGCGGTCGCGGCGCGACTGTTTACTTTGCATACTGATCGCGCCGACCATATCGCCTTCATCCAGCGTCAGCGTGGGCGCGACCCAGATGGCAGGCTTCAGCCGCCACTTGCCGCCTGCGTAGAACGCGCGGGCCGACATGCCAGATAAAATGTCTTCGATGTTGTCCTGAATGATTTTGCCGGTGTCGACGACGCCTGCGCCATGGTAGCGGGGTTCGCCGGTCTGGCGCACCGTCAGCGTGCCAGACCCCGCGCTTGAAAACTCTACAGCCGTGCCGCTGATTGCATCGTCCAGAGAAGCGGCCAAACGAATGCGCGGCGTGTCTTTAAACTGGTAGGGGATAACATAATAGTCAGTGCCAGTGCTGGTGCCGCCGGGCGGCGTTCCGGCCGTTACCAGTTCCACGCGGTCGCCTAGCTGATACTGAAGCATATCGCCCGTCAGGGTAATGATGTTCGTGGTGTCGTCGACGGATGTGGCCTGCGTGTCTTTATCGTTCACGTCCACTATTTCATCGGCTACGTTCGCGGCGGCCGTGATGCTGGTTTCTTCGAAGTCGATGGCAAGCGCGGCCGGGCCGTACACCGCGTCCATCATATAGCTGTAATAGAACAGCGCTGTGTTCGGCGACCAGCGGGTGACGCCCGTTCTGGGGTCTGTCACCTTGCGGCCCTTCACCACGGCCGTGAAGGTCGGGATGCCCTGCGTCCATACGTCCTGATTAAACTTCAGCCTGAAGTAAACGTAGGCGATGCCCTGAAGGCGGTGATCGGCTGTCCATTCCGGCACTTCTGCGACCAGCGCGCTATCGGCCGACTGAAGGGGCGACCCCAGATGTTTACGGATGCGCAGGTAGCCAGCATAGCGCCCCTGCGTCACGTTACCGTCGGCGTCTATCCAATCGTTCGGGATGCAATAACCTTCGACCCATATTTCATCAATGCTGTCGACTTCATGCGCGGCCAGCAGAATGATGCGGTGGAAGTATTCGTTATCCTGCGAAGAAGCATCCAGCGCGACCGGGCCGCCCACGCGGGTCTGACCATAGACCAGCATGTGATCTGTGATAGCGCGGCGGAAGTTCAGTGTCTGCTGCGCGACTTGGTTTCCTAAATCTGAACCTTTTATTTTTGGCGGCTTCGGCCCCAACGCTTTCGACAGTTGGCCCAGCGCGAACGTGCCGCCTGCGACAAGCGCGAACGTCCCCCAGCTAAATGCAAAAGATAGGCCGCCAGTGAACGCCCCGGCGGCCGTGATTGTCAGCAGCGGCGCGGTGACTGACGTTGCAGCGATAGCGCCTGCGATAACTGCCGGGACGACGGCGGGCATTCTAATAACTCCATATCTTGATAGCTTCTGAAAGCATTATACGCAGCAACCCTGTTTCGCCAATGCCGGGCGCTGCGATGGCCTGCCCGCTATCATCCACCACGCCGCCAGTGATCGCGCCGTCCTGCATGAACAGCACAACGTCGCCACGCTTTGCACGCTTCCAGTTATCGTGTGGTTCGAAGCCGACGCATGATGTGAACAGAGCTTCGACGCTGCCATGCTTTGCGATGATTCGGTCGGCCCCGGCCCTGTCGTCATAAGCCCCGCGCAAGGTGCAAGCCGGGTCGAATCCGGTGATGGCATACACGGCCCCGGCCGGGAAAACGGCGCAGTCATGCTGGCCCCATTGGAAGGGTTTTTTAGCGCATTCCTTAAGAAAAGCGCTGAACTTCAGTTCCCAGCCGGTCTGCCTTTTCATGTGAAACACGGTCTTAGCCCTTACCCTTCCAGATGATTTCCCTGTCTTGCAGGGCCGCGATGCCTTCGAATGCGCGGTCTGTCGGATAGGTTGCTTTCTGATCTTCGTCAGTGAAGCGGCGCGTGCGCGTTTCCGTCAGCACGATAAGAATGTTTTCTGCATTCAGCGTCAGCGTCGCCGACTGTGCATCGTCCTGAAAGTTCATCGTGTCCATGATGCCCGCGAAGATTTGGTAGGGCGTTTCGATGATGCTGTTTTCTAAAAGCAGATGGCCGCCGTCTTCCAAAAGTTCGAAGCCGCCGTCTTCCATCAGCACATGCGCGGCGCTTGTCGAAGTCGCGCCGAAGTACAACGCACAACGGCGACCCTGATAATCTTCCAGCAGCGCTGTCGCCAGCAGCGAAGGTTCAATGCCAGACAAGGTGAAGGTAAAGTTCTGCGCTTCAAGATTTTGTGTTTCAGTGTACGGCGACACGCCGACCAGATCGCCGCCGCCCGCCCATACTTTTCCGTCCCATGTAATTACGCCAAGGCCCGACCAGAAACGCACCGGGCCAGAATCAAAAAGAAACTCTGCGAACAGTGCGGGCTGCACGCGCTTCGCGGCGACGGCCGCCGCTAAATCTGCGGACAGACCCCGCGCCATTAGAAGGACTCCACAACGTCGAAGGCAATTCCGAACTCCATGCCGACGTCGACGTCCCATCCGTTCATATTGCTTTGCATACTGAAGCAGCCCTGCGCGCCCTCGATCACGACGGTTTCTTCGTCGGCTGGGCTGCGGCGCAGGGCGGGCCAGAAGTACAGGGTAACGTCACCGTCGGCGTTGCTGTCGGCGTCCCGAATCAGTTTGTGCAGTTCGGCTTCTTCCCCCTCGCCGACCTGAATATAGTCGCCCTTCTTCAGCCAGCCGACCGTGCTGGCCGGGCAACCCTTCACGGCCAGCGCATAGCCGCCCACGGTCTGCCCCGCGCCATCGACCAGCGGCGTGCCGCCGCCCACGCCGCGTGGCACGGCCCCTGCCGGGTCGCCGAACAGAAAGGTGCCATAGCGGCCCTGACACTCTAGGAAGAAGGCCAGCCATTCTTCGGCCTGATCGCGCGTCATTGGCGGATAGGTGACTTTAAAGGCCCATGCTTCGCCAGCCCATTTAAACTTCTGCTGCTGAAGTGTATAGGGCGACGTCGAAACGCCAACGGTACTTAAAGGGCTGACGGTGACACGGTTCGGCTTTACGTTCGTCGGCATTGTCAGGGGGAAGTCGTAAGCCATCGTTTAACCTTTCTTGCCACGGCGTTGCGCGTCGGCGATGCGGCGTTCCACCTGCCCCGGCCCGGCCCATTCCATCAGAAGGGCCTTCAGGTCGCGGACGGTTTGTTCAGTCGCGCCCGGCGCGTAAATCTGATAGGTGTTCCCGCCGCCGCCCGCCATCGGCGTGACGTTGCCGGACATACCGGGCGTCCACCATTCCGGGCCACGTTCGCCGACAAGGTACGACTTGCCCGGCGCAGTCGGGCCGCCGTTAGCGCGGAAGCCGCCGAAGCTGCCTAGCAGGCTGCCGCCGACCTGCGTAAAGATGCTGCCGATGCTGTTGCTTACCTGATCGACGATCAGCTTCTGCGCCAGAACCTTGATGATTTGCTGGCCCAGCGCCTTGAACGAATCCGACAGGTTATCTGTTTCAGTGATGGCTTCGCCCAGCCAGCCCTTAAATGCACCGCCCACGCCGCCTACAGCGCCTTGTAAGCCCTTTGCGTTCGCCGATGCGGACATGAAGTTATCGGCCGCCTGTTCCATGCCGCGATTGTAAAGGTCTTGGCTGATATAGCCGTTCGCTAACAGGGTGTTCAGGTCGCGCTGCGTGTTTTCGTATGCTTCCAGCGGCGTCAGGGTCTGCTGGTAAAGCTGCTGCACCTGCGTGACGCTGCGTTCCAGTTCCGCGTTCTTAAGTTTTGCATCCAGCCACGCTTTACCCAAGCGCGTCGACACGTCGATGTTCTTTTCCATCGCTTCGCTGTCGGCGTCTATCACGTCCTTAAAGCTGTTCAGATCGGCCGGGGCTTCGCTGTATAGCCGCATCATTTCTTGAAGCTGTCTGTTCTTCAGCGCCAGCGATTTCGTCGACTGTACGATCTTCAGGTCTTCTTCCGATAGCGCGTCGGTTAGACCCTTCACTGGTGCCGTCGCGTCGGCTGCACTCTTACCGAAGCCGCCGAAGCCCTCAGCGATTTTCAGAATATCAAGTGAAAGCTGGTTCCGTCCTTCCCAGCTAAACAGCTTGTGCATATCGTTTATCAGCAGGACAGTGATCGAACCCATGCGCACTAGCGCGTCGACCATTAGCGCGATGCCTTCGACGACCGCGCGTACAGGCCAGCTTGTAAGGATTGCGCCGAACGCCTTCACCAGCGGAAGCAGTGGAAGAAGGACGTTATACATTCCTATCTTCAGCACGCTTCCCAGCGTATCCATTTCGTCGGCCGCTTCGGCCGCGCGCTTGACCAGCGCGTCGTCCAGAACGATGCCAAGGTCGCGGGCCTTCTGTTGCAATTGGCCGATGGCTTCTGAACCTTGCGCTATGAAGCTGATAAACTGCGGCGATGCTTTGCCGAACAGGTTCTTCACAATGTCGGCGCGCTGCGCGGCGCTGCCAAGATTCTTCACCTTGTCCGATACTTCGTCGAACAGCGTCTTCGCATCCTTCAGTTCGCCGTTCTGGTCGCGCACGCTAATGCCTAGGCGCTGGAAGCCCTTTGCATTCTGGCTTATCGACTGGTTAAATTTCAGCATCACCTTGTCGAAGGCGTCTTGTTCGACGCCGCCCAGCTTCGCGGCGTAGGCAAGTTCCTGATAGGTGCTTGCCAGCAGACCCAGCGACGATGCTGTTTCGGCGATATGGTCGGCGTACATGATGGCCTGACGCGCGCCGATGGCGAACGCGCCGGTCGCCAGCCCAGTGATGCCTGCGCGCAGCATACCGATCTGTTCCAGAACATTGCCTTGCGCCTTATTAAACTTCTGGAAGCTGCTGTTCATGCCGGTGACGTTATCGTTCACCGCCTTGCGCGCCCGGCCCATGTCGCTAATCAGACCAGCGACGTTCGTGCTAAAGTCAACGTGTAGCGCGCCTACTGCTTCACCCATTGGCCTTCCCCTTATTCACTTTCGCGTTCTGCTTCTGCGCGACCCCGCGCATATGCTGGATGATCTGGGCGCGGCTCATTTTATTGTCTTCATTATGCGCACGCGGCATTACTTTTTGCAATGCGGGCAATTTCTTCTTCGGGTCGAAGCGTCCGAAGTTGGCGGTATTCCACGCGGTAAACATGGCAATCTGATAGCCTTTCAGTTCGTCTTCGGCCGCGCGTTCTATCAGAATCTTTGTTTGCCGGGGCGTCATGCCCCAGAACTCATGCGGCCTTATGCCCGCGCTGTGCGCCGCGCAAAAGGCTTCTTCCACCAAGGATGCTTTTTTTTTGTGACTTCATTCCCCGGTTCGACGACCGGCGGTTCTTCGCCGCCGTGGTAGGCGTACTGAAGCGCAAGCGATATGGCAGTTTGCAGAACCAGAACCGGCGGCGACTGTGCCATGATTTCTTCGGCCGTGGTGCCGGGGTGATAGACCTGCATCCCGACGGCGGCGAAGTGCGCAATATCGAACAGTGTGTTCAGCGGTGGAAGTTTGTCGATGCCGCCGTAGTCCGCTTCCAGTTTCGCCATCGCCGCCCAGTCGAACTTCATGCGGTAGATCGTGCCGCCGTCCTTCAGGCGGAAGGGAACGGCTGGCGATGTTTCCAGCCGCACTTCCTTAATCCCCTGTGTCGGCACGTCCCCCTTCATGCACTAACCTACGCGCCAGCTTCGACGACGGCTTCGGTAACAGCGCCAGTGATGCGCATGGTGAACGACTGTGTGATCTTGTCGTCCGTCTGCATCTGCGCGCCCAGCGACATCATAAAGGCTTGGAACGACCAGCGGTAGCCGTCGACGCCTTCGGCCGGGGGAACAGTCAGGGCCACGTCGCGCGGGACAAGGCTTTCGCCCAGCATCGTGCGCAGGATGGACTGGCCCAGATCGCCCGTAAGGAAGTTCAGGTCGCCTGTGATGGTGCCTTCGTCACGCAGGCCCATGCGATATTCTTTCGCAACGCTCGTCAGGTGCGTAACGTCGATTTCTGCACGGTCGCGCGTCGGGCTGTTCAGCGTGACGCTTTCGCCAACCTTGACGAAGTGATGGAATGTTTCTGAACCGCTGACTTCATCGACAACAGCTTCCACGAATGTCAGCTTCAGTGCCGTGACAGTTGCGATAGTGAACGGGCCGGGGTTGCCGGGGCTGCCAGTCGTCAGCCGGTCGCCGACTTCGAAGCCATCGTCGACGAAGCTGCCAGCGGCGCGCGCGGCGGAATCGTCGTCAGCTTCCCATGTGATCGCAGCGATGGTGATGTCGCGTGCGACTTCCAGATAG
>JBFWTA010000108.1:0-8035 GCA_050248075.1 Bdellovibrionales bacterium
CGGCAGCCGTAACCGAGATTATGCGGCAAAAACCGGCATCGACGGGATGGGCATCGACCAGCACGCGGATATGGATACGGCCAAGCGCGAATGGCAGCCGCTCAAGCCATTACAGGGAAATCTCGATCCGCAGGTTCTCGTCAAGGGCGGGGCGGAGATGAAACAGGCGGCGCGGAAGATCATGGATCTTTTCGGACCCCGGCATATTTTCAATCTCGGCCACGGTGTGGTGCCGCAAACGCCGCCCGAACATGTGAAGGATCTGGTCGAGTATGTTCGCGGATATGCATCCCGCTAAGGAGACCCTCGGCATAATTTCCCTGCTTGTGGCGTTTGTCAGCTACATTCCCTATGCCCGCATGACGATCCGGCAGGCGATCAAGCCGCATATGTTTTCCTGGATCATCTGGGGCACCATGAACGCCATAACCTTTTTGGCCCAAAACAGCCGAAGCGCAGGGCCCGGAGCCTGGGCCACGGGCTTCTCCGCGGCCGGATGCTTTTTCATCGCGGTTCTGGCATTCCGTCACGGCGAAAAGAACATTACCCTCGGCGACTGGATCGCGTTTCTGGCCAGTCTTTCCACGCTGCCGATCTGGTATGCCACCAAAGATCCGCTCTGGGCGGTATTGCTCATCACGGCCATCAACGTGGCGGCATTTTATCCGACCTTGCGCAAATCATGGATCAACCCGCACGAGGAAATGATTTCGCAATTTCTGCTGAGCGATATAAAACATGTCGCCTCGCTGCTGGCGCTGCAAAATTATTCCATCGTCACCGCGCTTTACCCCGCCATGGGCCTTGTGCTGAATACCGGCTTTGCGGCGACGGTTCTGGGGCGGCGCAACCACAGAAAGAAAACGACATGAAACGTATCGCGGTCGTTCTGTTCAATCTCGGCGGTCCGGATAACATGGATGCCGTCAAGCCTTTTCTCAAAAATCTTTTCAGCGATCCGGCGATCATCCGCCTGCCCGCCCTCGTCCGGCTGCCCCTGGCGCGGTTTATCGCTTCCCGCCGCCACAAAAAGGCCGCCGGCATTTACGAAAAAATCGGCGGCGGATCGCCGATCGTCGCCCTGACGCAGGATCAGGCCTCGGCGCTCGAACAGGAATTTTCGGGCGAGGTGAAATGCTTCGTGTCCATGCGCTACTGGCATCCTTTTGCCGAAGGAACCGCGCTTGCGGTCAAGCGCTATGCGCCGGATGAAATTGTCCTGTTGCCGCTGTATCCGCAATTCTCCACGACGACCTCGGCTTCCAGCCTGCATGTCTGGCGCCAGGCGGCGCAGGCGGCTGGAATCGACGCGCCGGTGCGGACCATTTGCTGTTACCCGGAAGAACCAGGCTTTATCGCGGCGATGGAAAAATCGATACGGCCGATTTATCAGCGCGCCGCGGCACGTGGAAGACCGCGGCTGCTGTTTTCCGCGCACGGCCTGCCGGAAAAAGTGATCCGGGACGGCGATCCCTATCAATGGCAATGCGAAAAGACGGCGGCGGCGCTGGCCCGGAATCTGGGGCTGGCGCCGGGCGACTGGGTGCTCGGCTACCAGAGCCGCGTCGGCCCCCTGAAATGGATCGGCCCGTCGACGGAATCCGAAATCATGCGCGCGGCCGCCGACAAGGTTCCGCTGGTGATCGCGCCCATCGCCTTCGTTTGCGAAAATTCGGAAACACTTTATGAAATCGATCTGCTTTACCGCGATCTTGCGGAAGCCTCCGGGGTGCCCTATTTTGACCGCGCGCCGGCCGTCGGCACGGCGCCCGACTTCATCCGGGGACTCGCCGGCCTGGTCCGGCAGGCCCTCGAAAGCCGAAGCAACTGTCTATCCGCCGGGGCTTCCTGTTCCCCGGCATTTTCCGGCTGCGCCAAATGCGCCGGGTAAGGAGCGGTCGTGGAATATGAATGGATCGAAGCCCTGCATGTTATCTCGGTCATCGCCTGGATGGCCGGCATGCTCTATCTGCCGCGGCTTTTCGTTTACCATGTTGCCGCCAGACCGGGTTCCGAGCTTTCGGAAACGCTCAAGGTCATGGAACGGCGTCTTCTGCGGGGCATCATCAATCCCGCCATGATCGCCACCTTTGCCTTCGGCATCTGGATGCTCACCATCAACGACGGCATCCTTCACGAAGGTTTCATGCATGTAAAGCTGGCGATGGTGGCGCTCATGGCGGCCATCCACGGCCTGCTGGCCCGCTACCGCAGGCATTTCGCAGAGGACCGCAACACCCATTCGGCGCGTTTTTACCGTATCCTTAACGAAGTTCCGGCGGTGCTGATCGTGGTCATCGTGTTCATGATCGTGGCCAAGCCCGAGCTGTAGAAAGCGGTTTATCGCGCCCGTGTATGGTTAACGGAAAATGCCAAAAAACCCCTATATCCTGCGGCGCAAGCGTTGACTCGGCGCATGAAATACATTAAACGATATTTAACCCCGATGCGGTAAGTTTAAACCCGAAATCTTTTATTTCATATTCCGCACGGACCCACCTAACACGCGCTGACAGGTCAAATCGCCGCAAGGCGTTTCCCTCGCGCAGATTTCACCAGACAAACAGGACTCCATGAATTTAAGCGAATTAAAAAGAAAGACGCCCGCCGATCTCCTTGCTTTTGCCGAAGAACTGCAGATCGAAAATGCCGGCTCCATGCGCAAGCAGGACATGCTGTTTGCCATTCTCAAGGCGCTCGCCTCGCAGGACAAGGCGATTTACGGCGAAGGCGTGCTTGAGGTTCTGCCGGACGGTTTCGGCTTTCTGCGCTCGCCGGAATCCAATTATCTGCCGGGTCCCGACGATATCTATGTCTCACCGAGCCAGGTGCGCAAATTCAACCTGCGCACCGGCGACACCATCGAAGGCGAAATCCGCGCGCCCAAGGAAGGCGAACGCTACTTCGCCCTGCTCAAGGTCAACGCCATAAATTTCGAGGACCCGGAAAAGGCACGCCACCGCATCGGTTTCGACAATCTGACGCCGCTCTATCCGGACGAGCATCTGAAACTCGAACTGCCGGACCCGACCAAGAAGGAATACACGACCCGCATCGTCGACCTCATCTGCCCGCTCGGCAAGGGCCAGCGCGGCCTGATCGTGGCGCCGCCGCGCACCGGCAAGACGGTCATGCTGCAAAATGTCGCGCATGCCATCACCAGCAATCATCCGGAAGTTTATCTGATCGTTCTCCTCATCGACGAGCGTCCGGAAGAAGTGACCGACATGGCGCGTTCGGTGAAGGGGGAAGTGATCAGCTCCACCTTCGACGAGCCGGCCGCGCGCCACGTCCAGGTCGCGGAAATGGTGATCGAAAAAGCCAAGCGCCTGGTTGAGCACAAGCGCGACGTGGTCATTCTGCTGGATTCGATCACGCGCCTCGCGCGCGCCTATAACACCGTGGTGCCATCCTCCGGCAAGGTGCTGACGGGCGGCGTGGACGCCAACGCGCTGCAGCGCCCCAAGCGCTTTTTCGGCGCCGCGCGCAATATCGAGGAAGGCGGGTCGCTGACCATCATCGCAACCGCGCTTGTCGATACCGGCAGCCGCATGGACGAAGTGATCTTCGAAGAATTCAAGGGTACCGGCAATTCGGAAATCATCCTCGACCGCAAGCTTTCCGACCGCCGCACCTTCCCCTCCATCGACATCACCAAATCCGGCACGCGCAAGGAAGAATTGCTGGTGGACAAGGGCACCATGTCGAAGATGTGGGTGCTGCGCCGTGTGCTGCTGCCGATGGGCGTGGTGGACGCGATGGAATTCCTGCTCGACAAGCTCAAATACTCGAAGACCAACAGCGATTTCTTCGACAGCATGAGCCAGGGCGGCGGCAACGAAGGCGGTGGCGGCGTGCCAACCGAACGCAAGCCGACCGTCACGCGCCGGACCTCCTCAGGCAGCTCGAGCAACGGCGACTGACGCCGGACCCGCGAGCCGGTTATGCCGCGCCGGCCGCCGTCATCGTGCCGACGCTGTTCCGGTTCGCGTTATATAGCGCGGCGAAATCGATCGGCGTGATCAGCACCTGCGGGAAACCGCCCTCGCGTATGGCATTCGCAATGACGCCGCGCGCAAACGGAAACAGAAGCCTCGGACACTCGATGAGCAGGACGAGCTTCAGTTGTTCTTCCGGCAGCTTCGGCAGCGCAAAGACGCCGCCATAGGTAAGTTCGGCGATAAACGCCGTCTTGTCGCCCAGCCTGGCTTCCAGCCGCAGCATCAGCAGAACTTCATGCGCCGTTTCGCCGAGCGGGCGCGTGCGCAGATTGACGCCCATGTTAAGCTCGGGCGCGACCTCGGAAGGGGCAAAAATTTGCGGCGCATTGGGGCTTTCGAACGAAAAATCCTTGATATACTGCGCGTTAACGCCGATCTGCATCGACGGCAGGGGGGCGGGCTGTTCAGGGGTCATGTCGGGTTCCATTCCATGCGCTGACATAAATACTGCGGTACAATAACCCATCTGGGAGCTTACGTAAAACTGCGTTAGGATGGCGGATGGATCATCTCATGGAACATGCCGATATCGTCGTTTATGCCGTCATCGCCGCGGTCATTCTGGCGCGGCTCTGGATGGTGCTTGGCCGCCGCAACGAAGGCGACCCGCAGAAGCATAATCCTTATGCCGCCATGGCCGCAAAACAGGCCGAAGACGAAGACGCCCCCTTTCAGATCGAAAGCGCCCGCAAGGCGGGCGACGAGAAACCGGCTTTCAGCCCGCTGCTGATTGCCCCCATGTCGCTGCTTGGCGCGCTGGAGCAGATCCGGCAGCATGATCCCGCATTCGACGAAAAGGCGTTTCTCAGGGATGTGCGCGCTCTTTTCACGGACATTGTCACCGCCTTTGCCAAGGGCAACCTTGCGGATGTCGAGACGCGGCTGAACCCGTCGGTGCGCGCCAATTTCCAAACCGCCATAGATGCCCGCGCCAATGCCGGCGAAACGCTCGACACGCGTATCGGACGGATCGCGGATGTCGAAACCACGGCGGCCCGGGTGGAAAACAACTGCGCCTTCGTTACCGTGCGCATCGTCAGCGAACAGGAAAACATCATCCGCGACCGTTTCGGCCGTATCACGGGCGGCGAGCCGGGACGTATCGAGGAAATCACCGATATCTGGACCTTCATGCGCGACATGGGTGCCGCCGAAAAAACCTGGCAGCTGGTCGAGACGCGGTCATGAGACGGATTCTGCTCGGTGGATTTTTACTGTTGCTTGCCGCCTGCGCGGGCGTGGCGCCGCCGAAAAAACTGGGTCTGGAGCC
Source organism: Bdellovibrionales bacterium (assembly GCA_050248075.1). Classification (GTDB taxonomy): domain Bacteria; phylum Pseudomonadota; class Alphaproteobacteria; order UBA9219; family UBA9219; genus JBFWTA01. The sequence continues at coordinate 5,272 of JBFWTA010000108.1, forward strand.
GGTCGAATTCGCCGAGTTGCCCGGCTGGAACGAAGACAGCCCGAACGAAGCGCTTGCCGCCTTTGCCCGTTCCTGCGCCGTCCTGCTTAAGAAACCGGCTGGGGCTGCGATGGGCGCCGCCGGCAAGGCGGGCGACTGGAAGAAGCCGTGCGCCGCTCTGACATCCATTCCCCGCAGCGATCCTGCCGCGGCGCGCGCCTTCTTCGAAACCTATTTCACGCCGCATGCGGCCTCCGGGGCGGACGGGAACGAAGGCCTTTTCACCGGCTATTATGAAGCCGAACTTTACGGCTCGACGAAAAAGACCAAACGGTTTCACGTACCGCTTTACGCGCGGCCAAAAGACCTCGTGACCGTCGATCTCGGCCTGTTCAGGCCGGAATGGAAAGGCCAGCGTATCCTGGGCAAGGTGGATAAGACCCGGTTCGTTCCCTACGATGAACGCGCGGCCATTGCCAAAAATCCCCTGCCGCCGCGCGCCGAAGTTCTTTTATGGGTCGACGATCCGATCGGCGCGTTCTTTCTCGAGATCCAGGGCTCGGGCCGCGTGCGCATGCCGGACGGCAGCATCCGGCGCATCGGCTATGACGGCACCAACGGACGCGGCTATGTCGCTATCGGCAAGCCGCTGGCGGCGCGCGGCGACATTCAGAAACCGGTCACCATGCAGAAAATCCGCGCCTGGCTGTCGGAACATCCGGTGGACCGGCAGGCCGCCCTGAATCTTAACCCTTCCTATGTGTTTTTCCGAAAGCTGGAAAAAGACGAGGATGGTCCCATCGGCGCCCAGGGCGTGGCGCTGACGCCGCTACGCAGCCTGGCCGTCGATCCTGCCTATATACCGCTCGGTGTGCCGCTGTGGCTGGCGACACAAAACGGTGACGGCAAGCCAATTCGCCGTCTCGTGATCGCGCAGGACACCGGCGGCGCCATCAAGGGCGCGGTGCGCGGCGATGTGTTCTGGGGCGCCGGCACCGAAGCCGAGGCGGAGGCCGGCACGATGCAGAGCCGCGGGCGTTATTTCCTGCTGCTGCCGAAGACCGATGCCCGGTAAGGACGAAGACGAAAAATTGTGGCGGGCTTATGCCAAAGACATAAAGCCGCTGAAACCGGTGAAGATAAAAGCCGATCTTCCCTCAACGCCGCCGCCGGCGCATCCCGCCGGCGCCAAACAACCGGCGCGCAGGGCAGCTGCAAAACTCGTAGAGACAGGCGTAACCGTCGCCGATTTTACGGTATCGCCCGATAGCCATTGGAAGAATAAGCTGCAACGGGGCGACATTGATATCCAGGCGCGGCTCGACCTGCACGGCAAATCCCAAGAAGAGGCGCAGATGGCGCTCGATGATTTTCTGGAGCGGCAAATCCAAAGCCGTCACAGGCATCTTCTGGTCATTACCGGAAAGGGCCGCGATGGTACAGGTGTTCTACGGCAAGGACTGAAGAACTGGCTGCAGGCATCCGAGTTTTCCCGGCGCATTCTGGTGGTGCGCCCGGCGGCCATGCGCCATGGCGGAGACGGGGCGTTTTACGTGGTGCTCCGGCGCGACCCCTGAGCGTTACAGAATGAATTTCGACAAATCCACGTTTTTGGCAAAATCGTTGAGCCGCTCGCGGACATAGGCGGCGTCGATGGCCACTTTCGATTTCGGCTTGTCGCTGGCGTCGAAACTGATGTCCTCCAGCAGGCGTTCCAGAAGCGTATGCAACCGGCGCGCGCCGATATTTTCGACACTGCTGTTGACCTCTTCGGCGAGACGCGCGAGTTCGTCGATGGCGTCTTCCGTGAAATCCAGCGTGACAGATTCGGTGCCCATCAGCGCCTTGTACTGTTTGATAAGGCTGGCTTCGGGCTCGGTCAGGATGCGCCTGAAATCCTCGCGCGACAGCGGCTTGAGCTCGACGCGGATCGGCAGGCGGCCTTGAAGTTCCGGCAGCAGGTCCGACGGCTTCGCCAGATGGAAAGCGCCCGAGGCGATAAACAGAATATGGTCGGTGCGCACGGTGCCGTATTTGGTGGAAACCGTGGTGCCTTCGATCAGCGGCAACAGGTCGCGCTGCACGCCTTCGCGGCTGACATCGCCGGAACCGCGGAAATTTTCCGAACGCGAGGCGATCTTGTCGATTTCGTCCAGAAAAACGATGCCGTTCTGTTCCACGGCGTCCAGCGCCTCTGCGGTGACCTTTTCCTGATCGAGCAGCTTGTCGGATTCTTCCTCGCGCAGCACGTTCATCGCTTCCTTCACGGGCAGCTTGCGTGTCTTGGTGCGGTTGCCAAAGGCCTTGCCGAACACCTCGCCGAGATTAAGCATGCCCATCTGCGCGCCCGGCATGCCGGGAACCTCGAAAGTCGGCATGCTGGGATTGCCGGTGTCCTGCACTTGGATTTCGACTTCCTTGTCGTCGAGCTCGCCCGCCTTCAGCATGTGGCGGAATTTGGTCCGCGTTTCCGGCGTCGAGCTTTCGCCGACCAGGGCGTTCAGCAACCGTTCTTCGGCGTTTTCCCGGGCGCGCGTGGTGACGTGACGGCGCATTTTCTCCCGCGTCATCTTGATCGCGACCTCGACCAGGTCGCGCACGATTTGTTCGACATCGCGGCCGACATAGCCGACTTCGGTGAATTTCGTCGCTTCTACCTTGAAGAACGGCGCTTCGGCGAGACGCGCAAGACGGCGCGCGATTTCGGTTTTGCCGACTCCGGTGGGGCCGATCATGAGAATGTTTTTCGGCAATACTTCCTCGCGGAGCCCCTCCGGCAGCTGCT
>JBFWTA010000109.1:0-8032 GCA_050248075.1 Bdellovibrionales bacterium
AGCCGATAAAACCGGCCCCGCCAGTGACGACAGCGAGCGGCTTCATGCGGCCAGGGCTTGCTTGACCGTCATAACCTTTTTGATGGTCTTGATGTTGTAATAGATATCGTCTTCCAGGCTGTCGATGGCCTTACCGCTCTGGAATGCGGAGACGAGATCGTTGATGGCGTCCTCGATGGAATATTGCGGCCGGAAGCCGAGATGCCGGAAAATCTTGTCCGAATTGATATGATAGGAACGGTTATCGTTGCTGCTTTCTGTAGCAATGGAAACCGGATCGCGGCCGGGATAACGAGCTTCGACGACCTTCTTAACGATAAGAGCAATTTCGGCGATGCTGAGATTTTGGGTGCCAACATTGAAAATCTGGTTCTGTATTTTTTCGGATGGCGCCTCCAGAAGAAGTTCGACGACGCTGCAATAATCTTTCACATGCAGGTTCGGGCGAAGCTGGTTGCCGCCGAATACCGTGATCTTATTCTTCATCACCGCGTGATGCGTAAGAATATTGACCGACAGGTCCAGCCGCAGGCGCGGCGCATATCCGCATACCGTGGCCGGCCGAAAAATCACGCCGCAGAAACCGGCATCCGTATGTTTCTGCAGCAGCGGCTCGCAGAGGCCCTTGTATTTATTATACAGCGTGAGCGGCACCAGCGGGTGATCTTCGGTCACGTTCGGCTGGTCGGACACGCCATAAACGGAGCTGGACGAGGCATATATGAACCGCTTGATGCCCGCCTCCTTCGCGGCAAACACCATCGGCTCGAACGCGTTCATATTAATAGAGGTTGAAAGCTCCTCATCGAGCTCGAAGCTTGCGTCATTGGAAATACAGGCGAGATTGACCACCGCATCGCAGGATTTCATGGCGGCCTTGAGCTTCGCGATGTCGCGGATATCGCCTTTCACGAGAGAAAGAGCGGGATGCAGTTTTGGCAAATGGCTATGGCCGAAAAGCATCGCGTCATAGACCGTGACCTGGTAGCCCTTTGTCAGCAAATTCGGAACCAGCAACGAGCCGCAATAACCGGCGCCGCCGGTGACGAGTATTTTTTTGATTGTCATTGAAACAGGGCTCCCGTGTATCCGGATCAGGCGGCTTTGACGATTTTTTCGCGTTCAGTATTAAGTGTATAGCCCGATTTCTGCGCGTCGTTAAAGAACATCTGCACCGTTTCCAGCGAATACTCGTAAAGATCCTTGTTCACGATCCCGAACTTGTCGATGATATTGCTGGTCACGGTGATGATGCTGCTTTCGCACTCCTCGGCTTCGAAGACATTAAGCAATTCCCGCGTACTGGCCCAGAGCAGCTCGGCCTTCGGATGCGAGGCCATGAGCGCCTTGCAGGCCTTCATCACCGGCTTGGGATCGACGCCGGTATCGGCGATGCGGCCGGCAAAAACGGAAATAATTGCCGGCGTATCCGGATCAAGCACCTTGAGCACGCGCGCGACCTGCTCGGCGGTCATAAGGGCGGTCACGTTAAGTTTGACGCCCTGACCCGATAATTCCTCGATGGCCTGACCGACAAACTCGCCGCGCGTGTTGGTGACCGGTAATTTGACATACACGTTCTCGCCCCAGGATGCGATTTCCTTTGCCTGGGCAATCATATCGTCGATGTCGTCGGCAAAAACCTCGAAAGAAACCGGCCGGTCCTCGATATGCGCGAGCAATTCGCGGGCAAAATGCTCATAGCTTTCAACGCCGGCGCTGCGCATGAGGCTGGGATTGGTCGTGAACCCTTTGATGAGGGGATTTTTGTGCAGCCTGAGCATGGTATCGAAATCGGCGCCATCGGCATAAATCTGCACCTTGAGCTGTTCGATGGTTTTCATCGTTCCTCCTTGGACATAGGGCGGGCCGGCGACACGGAAACAGGATAAGGCACTGAATTGATTCATGAAGCGAGGTGTCTTTCCTACAAAGGCCAAAGATTCGTTGCAATGATTATTCTTACGCAGCCGGAAGGGCCTTTTGAAAGCAGGAAACGGCGGGTCGCCGCCGCTTTACGAAGTACGCGGTAATTTCGTTCCGACAGCCGCCCGCTCCTGAAGCACCTCGCGGCGAAAGGCAAAGAGTTTTGCCGGTCTTCCGGCTGCGCCTTTGGTGGTCGCACCCGTTTCTTCGACCAGTCCCTGGCTTTCCACAAGACGACGGAAATTCTGTTTGTGCAGGCGCAGCCCGGCCAGGGCTTCGACGGCATTCTGCAATTGCAGCAGGGTGAAAGCATCCGGCATCAGCTCGAACACAACCGGCCGGTATTTGATCTTGGCACGCAGCCGGGCCATGGCGGTCGCCAGAATACGGCGGTGGTCATGCGCCATGGGCAGGCCCAGCGCGCCGTCAAATTTCTGCCTGCCCCTCGCCTCTTCGACCAGCCCGCTTTCCCAAAGCAGCTCGTAACGCTGCAGCACAAGCTCCTCGTTCCAGCGCCGCATGTCTTTCGGGAAAGCTATAGAAATGCGCTGGGCGCGCGCAGCACGCGCTGTCGGCACGGCCTCCTTCCACCGGTTAAGTTCCGGCACGATCAGTTTTGAAATGACCGCGGGCGCGCCCTTGCGGTGATCTTCCCAGGGAAAGTGCCGGTACCAGGGCGACCAGGCCGCATCCACAAGCGTTGCGGCGGCGCGCACCAGGGCCAGATAGCCGATGGAAACAATGCGACGGTCGCCTGCGGTGCGGTCGCGATCGGCGAAAGTATAAAGCTGCTCGACATAACCGAGCGGCTGGCCGCCCTTGGCCTTGGCCCAGGCCCGCAGCCCCTGTTCCATGGTGCGGTGTCCGGTCGCGAAAGGACCGGAAGGAAGCGCGGCCGGCTGCGTGACAAGCACTTGAGGTTCGGCTTCGGCCAAAGCGACGATGACCGCGTTCAGTTCGATCTTAACGTTTCCGATCGGCCCTGTTTTGTCCTGCACCCGTATTCCCTCGCCTCGAATGACAAGGGGGAGTCTATGTCAATCGGGCCCGGAATCAAGCCGGGCGATTATTGCGCGCCATAGCCGCCGGAGGGGTAACCCTGCGGCACGCCGCTGTCATAACTGCTGGTCTGCATCGCGGCCGAAGGACTGTCTTTGGTGTTGTTGTCGATCTTGTTGATGATATAGCCGCCCGCCGTGCCAACCGCGCCGCCGATCGCCATGCCGCAGGCGACGCAGCCGCCGGTAACGACCGTTGTAACGGCGCCAGCCGCGACACCGATGGCGCCGCCGGAAACCATGCGTTGCTGGTTCTGATCCATATTGCTGCAGCCGGCGAGGCTGGAGACCAAAAATGCCCCAATGATTACACGCGCGAAGATGGAATTTTTCATGGACAAGCCCCCTCAAGGCCGCAGCAGATGGAGCGTTCGTAAATAAGAAAAGAAGGTTTATGCTGCGTTAACGGCAAGACTTTCTTCCTCAAATCCGCCATCGAAAAGCCTTGGAGAGCGGCAATTCATATCTCGACCATATGCGAAGCTGCATGCTAGATGTATCGACATCAGAACATTCAAGGCTTTACCTTTCATTCCAGGGAGTTAGCATGTACACGCTTTATTATTCGCCCGGCGCCTGCTCCATGGCGGTGCATGCGGTGCTCAATGAATGCGGGCAAGCCGTCGAACTCAAAAAAATAGATCTCCGGGAAGCGAGGCCGGCGGAGTTTCTCAAGATCAACCCGCGCGGCCAGGTGCCGGTGCTGGTGGATGATGGCCTTGTTCTGCGCGAAGGGGCGGCCATTCTTATCTATCTGTGCGAAAAGCATAAAAGCCCCCTTCTGCTGGAATCCGGAAGGGAACGTGCCGTCGCTCTCGAATGGCTAAGCTTCTGTAACGCAACACTGCATCCGGCCTATGCCCGCTGCTTCTTCCTCATGCGCAATGCCCAGGATGCCGCGGCCAAGGAACAACTGATGGGCACCGCGATTGCCATGATCAACAAATTATGGGGCGAGGTCGAAAAGCGGCTGGAGCAATCCCCCTATATCTGCGGTGAGCGGATGACCGTTGCGGATATTCTTATGACCGTCATCGCCAATTGGCTCATTATGCTGCCCAATCCGGAAGCCGTCAAAATGGGGCCGCGCACAAAGCAGCTTTTTAAGACCGTTATTGCGCGGCCTTCGTATAAAAAAGCCTTGGAGCTCGAGCAGATTGAATACAGGGCTGCAGCTTGAGGCATTCCATTGACCGACTTTCAAGTTCGCGTATGTGTGGGCACCCTCCGGGCCGGAATCGATAGCGGTTAGTGCATGGACGAAGTTATAAAATTTCCTCGATTTGCCCGGCGCCGCGTCTTATGGATCGCCAGCGGCGTGATTTCTCTGGCGGCCCTGCTCTGGTACATCCAGCCCGCGGAACGCGAGGCGCGGCAGGGCCGCGTGAGAAGCGGCGGCCCGATGCCCGTGGTGGCGGAGACCGCACAAACAGGCGAAATCGCCATCACACGCTCCGCGCTCGGCACCGTCACGCCGCTCGCCAGCATCACCATCCGCACGCAAATCAACGGCCAGCTCATGCGTCTCGGTTTCGAGGAAGGCCAGATGGTGCATCAGGGCGACCTGATCGCCGAAATCGATCCGCGGCCTTATGAACTGGCGCTGAAACAGGCCGAAGGCGCCCTGGCGCGCGACCAGGCCCTGCTGACGGAAGCCCGGCTCAATCTCGAGCGTTACCGCAAGCTGGTCGCTCAGGATTCCATTGCCCGGCAAACGCTGGACACGCAGGAATCTCTCGTCAAGCAATATGAAGGCGCTGTTCAGACCGATCAGGGCCAGATCGACAATGCAAAACTTAACCTCGCCTATTGCCGCATCACGGCGCCGATATCGGGCCGCGTCGGCTTAAGGCAGGTGGATGCCGGGAATTACGTTCAGACCGGCGACGCCAACGGCATCGTGACGATCACCCAGCTTCAGCCGATCACGGTTCTTTTTACCCTTCCCGAGGACGACCTGCCGGCGGTGATGAAAAGGCTTTCCGCCGGCGCCGAACTGCCCGTTACGGCTTATGACCGCGGGCAGAAAAACAGGCTCGCCGCCGGCAAGCTCGTTTCCGTCGACAACCAGATCGATACCGCCACAGGCACCGTAAGAATGCGTGCCCGGTTCGACAACCAGAACGGCGCGCTGTTTCCCAATCAGTTCGTCAACATCGAATTGCTGGTCGACACGCTGCGCGATACGATCATCCTACCCTCCGCCGCCATTCAGCGCGGCACCCCGGCGACCTTCGTTTACCTTGTCAACGCCGACCATACGGTCAAGGTCACGCCGGTTACGACCGGACCTTCGCAGGGCGACAAGATCGCCATCACCGAAGGGCTGTCCCCGGGCGACAGGATCGTGGTCGACGGCACCGATAAGCTGCGCGACGGCGCAAAGATCGCCCTGCCGGGCGAAAGCGGAGCGCCCGACGGCGACAAAAAGGACGCGCCGTCCCGCCGCGGGCATGACCGGCGACCTGAACCGTGAATCCTTCACGCCCTTTCATTCTGCGGCCGGTCGCGACATCGCTTCTGATGGCAGCAATCCTGCTGGTGGGTTTTATCGCCTTCCGTTTCCTGCCGCTTTCGGCGCTGCCGGAGGTCGACTATCCGACGATCCAGGTGCAGACCTTCTATCCCGGAGCTAGCCCGGAAGTGATGACATCCTCCGTCACGGCGCCTCTGGAACGACAATTCGGGCAGATGCCGGGACTCAAGCAGATGTCCTCCGTCAGTTCCGCGGGCGCCTCGGTCATCACGCTGCAGTTCGATCTCGATCTGCATCTCGACATCGCCGAGCAGGAAGTGCAGGCCGCGATCAATGCCGCCGGCAATCTGCTGCCCAACGATCTGCCGGCACCGCCGATTTACGCCAAGGTCAACCCGGCCGACGCGCCGGTGCTTACGATTGCCGTGACGTCGAAGACGCTGCCTCTGCCCCGCGTGCAGGACATCGCCGATACGCGCATAGCCCAGAAAATCTCCCAGCTGCCGGGCGTGGGACTGGTCAGCATTTCGGGCGGCCAGCGTCCCGCTGTGCGCATCAAAGCCAACCCCGGGGCGCTGGCGGCCTATGGCCTTAACATCGACGATCTGCGCACGACCATCGGCAATGCCAATGTCAATGCGCCAAAAGGCAGTTTCGACGGACCGATGCGGTCCTACACGATCAATGCCAACGACCAGCTTAAAAGCGCGGCCGAGTATAACGCCATCATCGTCGCCTATAAAAACGGCGCGCCGGTCCGGCTGATGGACGTGGCCGAAATCGAGGACAGCGCGGAAAATATATATCTCGGCGCCTGGGTCAACAAAGTGCCCGCCGTTATCCTTAACGTGCAGCGGCAGCCCGGCGCCAACGTCATTGCCGTGGTGGACGATATCAAGGCGCTTTTGCCGTCCCTGAAGTCCTCGCTGCCCGCCGCCATCGATGTCGCGGTGCTAACCGACCGCACCACCACGATCCGCGCTTCGGTCCATGACGTCGAATTCGAGCTTATGCTCGCCGTCGCGCTGGTCGTCATGGTCATTTTTGTTTTTCTGCGCAACCTGGCGGCAACGGCGATTCCGAGTTTTTCAGTGCCGCTGTCGATCGTCGGCACTTTTGCCGTCATGTATCTTGCCGGGTTTTCGCTCAATAACCTTTCGCTCATGGCGCTTACCATTGCGACCGGCTTTGTCGTCGACGATGCCATCGTCATGATCGAGAACATCGCGCGTTACATCGAGGAAGGCGAAACGCCCCTCGCCGCCGCGCTGAAAGGTTCGGCGCAGATCGGCTTTACCATCGTTTCGCTCACCATCTCGCTGATCGCCGTGCTTATTCCGCTGCTTTTCATGGGCGATGTGGTGGGGCGGCTGTTCCGCGAATTCGCCGTCACGCTTTCGGTCACGATCCTTATCTCGGCGGTGGTGTCCCTCACGCTGGTGCCGATGCTATGCGCCAAATGGATGCGCCACACGCCGGAGACCGGGCAGAGCGCCTTTCACCGCGCGACCCGGAAATGGTTTGACAATGTGATTGCCTGGTACGGCAGGCGTCTCGACTGGGTGCTGGATCATCAGCCGCTCACGCTTGTGGGCGCGCTGGCGACCCTTGTTCTTACAGTCCTGCTTTATATCTTGATTCCCAAGGGGTTCTTTCCGGTCCAGGACACCGGCGTCATTCAGGCCATCACCGAGGCGCCGCAGTCGATTTCCTTTTCCGCCATGTCCGAACGCCAGCAGGCCCTGGCAGCCGCCATCCTCAAGGACAAGGATGTCGAGAGCCTGACTTCCTTCATCGGCATCGACGGCACCAACACGACGCTCAACAGCGGCCGCATGCTGATAAACCTGAAGCCGCTTGCAGAGCGCCGCCACAGCGCCAGCGACATTATCCGCCGCCTCGGGCACGAAACCCGCAAAGTGGCCGGCATTTCGCTGTTCATGCAGCCGGTGCAGGATCTCACCATCGACACGGCCGTGAGCCGCACCCAGTATCAATTCACGCTTGAGGACGCCGATCCGGCCGAACTCGCCGAATGGGTTCCGAAACTGGTCGAAAAGCTCCGGCAGGCGCCCGAGCTGGAAGACGTGGCGAGCGATCTGCAGGAAGGCGCGCTGTCGAGCTATGTCGAGGTCGACCGCGATACGGCAAGCCGGCTCGGCATCACTCTCGCCACCATCGATAACGCGCTTTACGATTCCTTCGGCCAGCGCATCGTGTCGACCATTTTCACCGAATCCAACCAGTACCGCGTCATTCTGGGAGCCCCCAATACGCTGGATGCCCTGGAATCCCTGTATCTGCCGGCGGCCGGCGGCGGGCAGGTGCCCCTGAAAGCCGTTGCCACGCTTGGCGAACGCACCGGGCCGGCGCAAATCAGCCATCTCGGACAGTTTCCGGCGGCGATGATCTCGTTCAACCTGGCGCCGGGCGCTTCGCTGGGCGCCGCCGTCGACGCCATCGTGGCGGCGGAACATGCGCTTGGCATGCCGGACAGCATCATGACGAATTTCCAGGGCGCGGCGCTGGCTTTCCGCGCGTCGCTGAATAACCAGCTGCTCCTGATTCTGGC
>JBFWTA010000110.1:0-8006 GCA_050248075.1 Bdellovibrionales bacterium
ACAGCTTTCTCGTCACCGCCGCCGGCATCGTGTTTTCTTTCCTCGTGCTCGCGGGCGTCACGATCGGGCTTAAGCAGCTGGGACTGGCCGTCGGCTGGGGGGTGCAGTTTCAGCAGCCGGTTTTTCTGGGCCTTCTTATTCTTCTCCTAACTTTTTTTGCCGCCAACATGTGGGGGCTGTTCGAAATCCATCTGCCGCGCTTTCTCGCTGACAATCTTGCCGGTCCCTATCATCCGAAACTCGCCGGCGATTTTGCGACCGGCGCCTTTGCCACCCTTCTGGCCACGCCATGCACGGCCCCCTTTCTCGGCACCGCCGTGGGTTTCGCCCTGGCTTCCGGGCCGCACGAGATCGTGATCATTTTCACCGCGCTGGGCCTCGGCATGTCGCTGCCCTATATCGCCGTCGCGCTCGTGCCCCGCATCGCCACGGCCTTGCCGCGCCCGGGCACATGGATGGTTCGCGTGCGCCATGTGCTCGGCTGGGCGCTGGCGCTCACGGCGCTCTGGCTTGTCTGGGTGCTGGCGGCGCAGATATCGCCGCGCGGCGCGGCGGTGGTGGGGCTTTGCATGGCAGCCATTATCGGCCTGTTCAGCCTTAACCGAATCCGCCGGCGCGGCTACATCGCCTTCGGCATCGCAAGCTTCGCCCTGCTCGCCTTCGCCAATACGCTGATGGGATCGGTGGACCCGAAACCGGCGGCCATCGACCCCGCCTGGGAACGCTTCGACGAACATGAAATCGCCGGCTATGTCGAAAAGGGAAAAACCGTTTTTGTCGACATCACCGCCGACTGGTGTCTGACCTGTAAAGCCAACAAGAAATTCGTGCTGATGCGCGACGAGGTCAAGGCTCGGCTGTTCCAGCCCAACGTAGTGGCGATGGAGGCCGACTGGACCAACCCCGATCCCCAAATTGGCGCTTACCTGCAGAAACACGGGCGCTACGGCATCCCCTTCAATATCGTATTCGGTCCAGCCGCGCCGCAAGGCATTGTATTGCCTGAGCTTCTGACGCCATCGCTGGTGCTGGACGCGCTGGACCGGGCGGAAAAACTGCCGCAACCCTGAAACCTTGCCGGCTTGCGGCCGAACTTCTAGGATCGCGGCAGACCTGAACGACATTTGAAATGGAGACCGACATGGCCATCAAGCCGGGCGACAAAATTCCTTCCGTCATGCTCAAGCAGCTTACCGCCAGCGGCATGCAGGATCTTTCGACCGACAGCGTGTTCGGCAATAAAAAGGTCGTGATGTTCGCCGTGCCGGGCGCGTTCACGCCCACCTGCTCCGCCAAGCACCTGCCGGGCTATACGCAAAATCTCGATCAGTTCCAGGCCAAAGGCATCGAGGTCGCCTGCCTCGCCGTCAACGATCCTTTCGTCATGAAGGCATGGGGCGAGACGAACAAGGCCGACGGCATCACGATGCTCGCCGACGGCAACGGCACGTTCACGAAAGCCCTGGGCCTCGAGATGGACGGCAGCGGCTACGGCCTCGGCACACGCTGTCAGCGTTTCGCGCTCTATGCCGAAAACGGCGTGGTGAAATCCATCGCCGTCGAAAAACCCGGAGCCTTCGAAGTCTCCAGCGCCGAAGCGATGCTGAAGGCTATCGACGGGCAGAAGGCAGCGGCTTAATCCGCCGACCGCCGGATCGCCGCCACGGCCAGGGCGTCGACGCGTTCGTTTTCCGGATGCCCGTCATGGCCGCGCACCCAGATATATTCGATGTCATGCGGCGCGGCGGCGGCTTTCAGGCGCTGCCACAGATCGACGTTTTTCACCGGTTTTTTGTCGGCGGTTTTCCAGCCGCGCGCTTCCCATTGCGGCAGCCACTTGCTGATACCGTCCTTGACGTACTGGCTGTCGGTATAAAGCCGCACACGCGACGGCTTGGTTAACGCCTCCAGCGCCATGATGGCGGCCGTCAATTCCATACGGTTGTTGGTGGTGGCGGGCTCGCCGCCCGACATCTCCTTTTCCACATCGCCGTAACGCAACAGCGCGCCCCAGCCGCCCGGCCCCGGATTGCCGCTGCAGGCGCCGTCGGTGAAAATCTCGACCGTCCTTTTTTCCGCTGCCATAATGCGATCCCGTGTTATTACGACAAAAAGCCAACCGCGAAGGAAGACCCGCCTTGCATATCACTTTGATCGGAATGTCGAATATCGGCAAGAGCCATTGGTCGAAGCGCCTCGCTTCGCAGCACGGCTTCGAACGCCTGCATTGCGACGGGCTGGTCGAACGCAAGCTGGTCGACATCCTGCGTCCTTTGGGCATTTCGGGCATCGACGGGGTGGCGAAATGGATGGGCCAGCCTTACGACCCGCAATACGCCGAAACCAGCGCGCGCTATCTGGCCTGCGAAATTGCCGTCATGCAGGATATCCTGAACCGTATCGACGAAGCTCCGGAAGGCAAAAACTTTGTCATCGATACGACCGGCAGCGTCATTTACACGGGTGAGATGATTACCCGGGCGATGGGCGACCGCACGCAGATGTTTTATCTCCAGGCCTCGCCGGCGCATGCCGACAAGATGTTCAGGCGCTACATCGAAAACCCCAAGCCGGTGATCTGGGACGACGTGTTCATGCCGCTGGCCGGCGAAACGCCGCAGGATACGCTGCGGCGGTGTTATCCCGTGCTGCTCGAAACCCGCGCACGACGTTATGAACGCCTCGCCCACACCGTCATTCCCTACGAGCAGCATCGCCATCACAAGGCCGACCCCGCCGAAATTTTCGGGTTGTAAGCCATGAAAATTCTTTTCATCACCTCCAACCGCCTGGGCGACGCGGTGTTGTCGACGGGCCTTTTGGCGTGGCTGGCGGAGAAACATCCCGCCGCGCATTTTACCATTGCCTGCGGCCCGTATTCGGCCGGGCTGTTTCGCGCCGTGCCGGGGCTCGAGCGTTTGATCATTCTCGAGAAAAAAGGATGGAACCGCCATTGGCTGGAGCTTTGGCAGGCGACCATCGGCACGCGCTGGGATCTCGTCGTCGACCTGCGCAACAGCCTGGCCTCGCGGCTGCTGCGACGCAGGAAGCTGGCGCTGCGCCGGCAGCGCGCCGGCGCGCATAAAGTCATCGAAAACGCCGCCACGTTCGGGTTACGCCCGCCGCCCGTGCCGCATATCTGGCTCGACGCCGCCGCCGAGTTGGAAGCCGATACGTTGCTGCCGAAGGACAGGCCCCTTCTCGCTTTCGGCCCCGCCGCCAACTGGCCCTGCAAGCAATGGCCGGCCGAGCGTTTCGCGGCGCTGGCGCAGAAATTGACCGCGCCCGGCGAGCCGCTGGCCGGCGCCGCCGTCCTCGTCCTGGCCGAGCCGCATGAACGCGCACCGCTTGAACCGCTGTTAAATGCATTGCCGTCCGGGCAGATCGTCGAGATCATCGGCTGCGGCCTGCTGCCGGTCGCCGCCTGCCTCCGGCGCTGCCGGCTTTTTATCGGCAACGATTCCGGCCTTATGCATGTCGCCGCCGCGCTGGGAACGCCGACGCTTGGCCTGTTCGGTCCGGGTTACGAGGAAATTTATGGCCCCTGGGGCCCGCGCGGCATGTTTATCCGCACGCCGGAAAGCCGCGAGGAACTGCTGGCCCGTTTACCCGATTCCAGGGCGCGCGAGCCGAACCTCATGACCGGGCTGAATGTCGAAAAGGTCTATGACGCCGCGAGACGCCTGCTGGCCCGTACCGATCCCGATATCGCCGGCACCTGATTAGCGGCGTCCCGGCTGCGGATAGTCGCGCGGCGGTTCCGGGCTGCCCAGCACGCTGTGAAGAAAATTGCTGAATGCATTGGATAGATCTTCGGTCGCCGCGGCGGTAGTCGATCCCCATGACCGGTTGCCGGCGAACAATCCTCGTTCCGGCAATCCGGCTTCGGCCTCCATCATATAATCGTGCCACATTTGCGCCGGCAGGCTGCCGCCGGTAATTTTTTTCATCGGATGATTGTCGTCGTTTCCGACCCAGATGCCGGTCGTATAGTCGGCGGTAAATCCGAGAAACCATGCGTCGCGATAATCCGAGCTGGTGCCGGTCTTGCCGGCGACCGGCCGGCCAATGGTCGCGCGCCGTCCGGTGCCGCTGCGCACCACTTCCTGCATCATGTCGACAAGCATAGCCACGGCATCGGGATCGACGACGCCCGGCGCCTCCGCATCGTTGCGCCGGAAGAGGACGTCACCGTTGCGGCTTCGGATTTCCTTGATGCCGTAAGGCACGATAGCCTTTCCGCCCGCCGCCACGGCCGCATAGGCCGTGGTAAGTTCGAGCGGCGTCACGACGCTCGATCCCAGCGCCAGCGCCGCGTCGCGCTCCATCGGGGAGGAAATGCCGAGCGCCTGGGCCGTATTGACGACGCCGGGAATGCCGGCCCGCTGCAGGACGCGGACCGCCACCGTGTTGATGGACTGCGCCAGAGCTTCGCGCACCGTAATGGCGCCGCGGTACTGGCCGTCGAAATTATCCGGCGCGTATTTTCCGATCCTGAGAGGCTCGTCGATCATGATATCGTCGGGCCGCAACCCTTGCTGGAGCGCGGCGAGGTAGACGATGGGTTTGAAAGCCGACCCCGGCTGGCGCAGGGCCTGCACCGCGCGGTTGAACTGGCTTTCGTGATAATCGCGGCCGCCCACCAGCGCCTTCACCGCCCCGTCCGGCGCCAGCGTCACCAGCGCCGCCTGCGCGACATCCCTGTCATCCTGTTTTGCCAGAACATTGTCGATATGCCGTTCCGCCGAACGCTGCAGGCGCATATCGAGCGTGGTCTGCACGATAAGATCCTGCGGCGAATCCTCGAGCATGGCGCCCATCTGATCCGCCACCCAGTCGGAAAAATAGCGTCCGTCGCCGCCGCCGCCCGGTTTGCGCTCCGGCCGGGCATTGCCGAGCGCCGCCTTTTCCTGTTTTTCTGTGATGTACCCGGCATCCACCATGGCATCGAGAACCGTGCGGGCGCGCTCCAGCGCCTGGGCGGGATCGCGGCTGGGCGCATAGCGCGACGGCGCGCGCAGCAGGCCGGCCAGAATCGCGCATTCGCGCAAATTCATGTCGCGCGCGGGTTTGTCGAAATAGGTGCGCGACGCGGCATCCACCCCATAAGTTCCGGCGCCGAGATAGACGCGGTTCATATAGGCGGTAAGAATTTCGTCTTTCGAATAGGTATTCTCGAGCCAGAATGCCAGGATCATTTCCTGGATTTTGCGCCGCAGGGTGCGTTCGGGGCTGAGAAAAAGATTTTTGGCGAGCTGCTGGGTAATCGTCGATCCTCCCTGCACCACATGCCCGGCGGTCGCATTGCGGAATGCCGCGCGCAGCAGGCCGATCGGGTCGACGCCGAAATGGCTGTAAAAACGACGATCTTCGATCGCGAGAATGGCTTCCGGCATGCATGCAGGAACGGTGGCAAGCGTTACATGGTCGCCGTAAAGGTCGCCATAGCGCGCGAACACCGTTCCATCCTCGGCAAGCATCGTGATGGAAGGCCGTCTTTGCCATTGCGCAATCTGATGTATGTCGGGAAGGTCGTAGGCGTACCACGCCAGAACGATGCCCAGCGCAACGCTCCCCCAGATCGCCGCCAGAACAAAAGTCTTCCACAGCCACCCGAGCCAGCTACTCCCGCCGGAGGTCGATGATTTCTTTTTTTTCGGCACGTCGGGGCTCCGGGGCTTAAAGTCGAACGCGGCACTCTAGCCGAAATTAAGGGGAGATTGAGGCAAAAATAAAGGCCGCCTGCCTCCGTTAAGGATTCAGGCGGCCCCGGAATGCGCCACGCTCTATCAGTTTGTTTTAATTGCGATCTTCTTGGCGCTCTTCTGCGGTTCGGTTTCCTTCGGCAAGATAATCGTTAAGACGCCCTTGTCGAATTTTGCGTCGATATCCTCGGCTTTCACGGCAACCGGCAGAGAAAGCTGCCGTGCGAAACTGCCATAGGCGCGCTCGACAAGATGCCATGTATCTTTCTTTTCATCGCGCGACACTTTCTTCTCGCCGCGGATGGTAAGCACCCCGTCGTCGAAGGTGACATCCACTTCTTTTTCGCTGAGGCCGGGCAGATCGGCGCTCACGGTATAGGATTTCTCGTCTTCCTTGACGTCGAGACGCACCGGCATCGAGGCCGCCTCGGTAAAGGACGATGGCAAGCCGCCAAAACTGTCGTCGAGCGTGCGCTGAAGCGCACGCTGGATGGAAAGAAAGGGATCTTCGAACCGTCCCGCGTAACGGGCCGGGCTGACGAGTGAGCGTAAAACCATGTTATCCTCCGTTTCTATGGACTTCGCGGCGAACGCGATTGCGCTGGCTTGATCAATATCTGGGCAGGTTTTTTTCAAATTAAAGGCCGCAAAAAAATATTCCGTAAGGCCCTTGAACCGGGCCGGGCCGGTTCTCATATAAAATCGCCATTCCTTGCCGGCCTGTTTCAACAAGCCACTCATTACTATCTGGACATCCGGCCCGTTCATGCAAAAAAGCGGTGGTTAATTACCCGGAAACGGTAAATAAATGATTGCGTTAACCGTATATAGTTATTGACGTGAGTGTACAATGAGTATATCTTGACTACCGGAAGGCCCCTTCTGCGCCCTGCCGCAGTCGCCAGGCCCCAAACCGCTTTCGCATATACATAACGGGACACCCCCGCGCCTTGAAGGTGGCGGGAAAGCTGCCTACACTTATGCGGCGCAAAGACTGTTTTCAGCCCCAACCTGTTCAAATTGCAAATCAACATGAACGATAGCGAAAATTCAACGGCCGCCGTCCTTATTATAGGCAATGAAATCCTTTCGGGGCGGACGCAGGATGCCAACCTGCATACGGCGGCCAAAAAATTGATGAAGGTAGGCGTGCGTCTGTGCGAAGCGCGTGTCGTGCCGGATATCGAGGAGGAAATCGTTAAAGCCATTAACGAGTTGCGGGCCCGTTATACCTATGTGTTTACCACCGGCGGCATAGGCCCCACACATGACGACATTACCGCCGACAGCATCGGCAAGGCCTTTAACCTGCCGGTTATCGAACATCCCGAGGCACGGGCCCGGCTTCTGGCCTATTATACGGAAGCAAATCTTAACCCGGCGCGCCTGCGCATGGCGCGCATGCCGGAATCCGCCGTACTTATCGATAATCCCGTCAGCGCGGCGCCGGGTTTCCGTGTCGAAAATGTCTATGTGCTGGCCGGCGTGCCGGGAATCATGGAGGCCATGATGGATAATATCGTTGCCCGCCTGCGCCATGGCCCCGCCATTCACAGCATCGCCGTTTCAGGCCGTGTCGCGGAAAGCCTGGTGGCAGAGGAACTGGGCGCCATCGCGGCCCGCTGGCCGCAACTTGATATAGGTTCCTATCCCTGGTTCCGGCAAGGGCAATATGGAACGGCGCTTGTCGTGCGCGGCACCGACCGGAGCGCGGTGCAGGCCGCGGCGGATGAAATTTTTGCCATGGCGGCCCGGCATCAGGGGCAGCCTGTTTTCGAGACTAATCCTTCGGCGGCGTGAAGCCCTGATCGCCATTGTTCCTGTCGACGGCCGGTGGGGCAGCCGTACTGCCCGGCACTTCCGCCGCGGGCGCACCCTGCATCGCCGCGTTTTTGCCGGGACCGAAATTGTAATAATACAGCCCCAGCGCCGCGATGATCGCCAGCCAGATGGCGATGTTGCGCAGCGCCCTGCCGCGATTTAACGCCAGAATGCCGGGCGCCATGATGCCGAGCAACGCCAGCATCAATATGCCGGAAAGAATGATCGTGACCGTTTGCATGAGCCGCCTTTCGGTTATGCCCCAAGTCTAGCCGTGAAAGTCCGAAATGCAAGTTCAGGGAACCATAAGCTTTACGATCTGCCGCCGCCCCAGCGTGAAGACCGACAATATGGCGGTCGCGAATAAAGCCGCGATACCGAAATAAGCAAGATGATAGGCGTGACGGTCGACCAGCGCGCCGAACAGGATCGGCGCCACCATCGAACCGGCATCGAGCCCGGACTAGACAAAGCCGAAGA
>JBFWTA010000111.1:0-8003 GCA_050248075.1 Bdellovibrionales bacterium
TGCCGCTGGCGAGATCGGTCAGCACATCGTCGATGGCCTTCGCCTGATCTTCGGTCTCGGGATACGGAAAACGCGCGGCGAATTCGTCATAGGTGCCTTCCGGCACGTCGATGCGCTCGCCGGTTTTCAAGGCGCGTTCGGCGGCGATCTTGATCAGGGCTTCCGCCATGTCTTTCAGCCGTTTCTTGACGCGCGACTTGCGCTGCTGCCAGCCGGCGCCGCCAAGTTTGTCGAGCGCGGCCCCCGATTCCGCCGAGCCGTAGCGCGTCAGCGCATCGAGATTTTCCACCGGCACATAAAGCTTGTCGCCGCCGTCATAGACCAGCTTGACGCAATCATGCGCGGTGCCGAGAACGGTGACGGCCTCCAGCCCTTCATAGCGCCCGATGCCGTGTTCGGCATGCACCACGAAATCGCCGGCATTAAGCGCGCCGAGCTCGAGCTGGAATTGCGACGAGGCGCGGCGCTTTTTCGCCGGACGCACCAGCCGGTCGCCGAGAATGTCCTGTTCCGTCACCAGCGCGAGATCGGGCGACACGAAGCCGTGTTCGAAGCCGAGAATGACGAGCGCGACAAGCCTGGGGTCGAGCTTGCGCAATTCGTCCCAGCTTTTGACATGGAAGGTCGTGAGATCATGCGCGCGCAGCATCTGCGCGATACGGTCGGACGAGCCCTGGCTGTAGCAAGCCACCGCCACCCGGCGGTTCCGGGCCTGCTGTTCGGCGGCATAATTGCGCAAGGCCGGAATTTCCTGCTGCTGCGCCCGCGCATCGGCAAAATCGCGGCCGCGCTGGCCGTGGGCGTCAAGGACCGGCCTTACCGGAAGAGCCGCACCGGTTCCTCCCCCCTCGAGGGGGAGGTTAGGAGGGGGGGCCATACGCATTCCTTGGCCGGGACTATTATTCCGAGCCTCTCCCGCGGGTGCCGCTCCCCCTCCCCTGACCCTTCCCTCAAGGGGAGGGGAATTTGTTTCGCTTTCTACGGCGGCAAAGGGCGACAGCTGCGCGACCGCCCGTTTCGCCAGGGCCTGATCGATAGACGAGCGATCGAGATAAAGGCGGTCGGGCGGCACCGGCTTGTAAACGGCGGCGGCGGTCTGGTCCTTGCCCTTTTTCGCGCGGCGCGCGGCCTGATACAGGCTGGCGCGGGCTTCGTAGAAATCGGCGATCTGCGCCAGGCGCGCCTGGATGGATTCGTCGGCCTGCGGATCGAAACTGGCGGGAGCTTCGGGCAGGTAATCGAACAGGCTGTAAAGTTTCGGATAAAACAAGCCGAGCCAGTGCTCGACGCCGGGAAATTTGCGCATGGCCGTGACGGCTTCGTACAGCGGATCGGCATCGGTCACGGCGCCGAACAGCTCGCGGTAGCCGGTGCGGAACTGCGCCACGGCGCGATCTTCCAGCAGAACCTCGGAAATGGGGCCAAGATGAAAACGCTCCAGCCTGTCCGTGGTGGTCTGCGTCATCGCGTCGAACAGGCGGATCGATTCGATCTCGTCGCCGAAAAAATCGAGCCGCAGCGGCTGCCCGTAACCCGGCGGAAACAGATCGACGATGCCGCCGCGCACGGCGAATTCGCCCGGCTCGCGCACGGTGCCGGCGGCGGTGTAGCCGTTCGACGCCAGAAACGCGCGCAGCTTTTCGACCGGCCGCTCGTCGCCGATACCGGCTTCGAGGCTGGCTTCCTTCAGCACATCGGGCGGCAGGGTTTTCTGGACAATGGCGTTGACGGTGGTGACGAGGATGGCGGGTTTTTTAAACGGCTGCCGCAACCGGGCGAGCGCCGCGATGCGCTCGCCGGCGATATCGGCATGCGGCGAGATGCGGTCGTAAGGCAGGCAGTCCCATGCCGGAAAAGCGATCACCTCGACATGCGGCGCGAAAAAGCCCAAGGCATCGGCGATCAGCGCGGCGCGCATGTCGTCGAGCGCCACGTGGATCAGTGGCTGCCCCGGCGCCCGCGCCGCGATTTCCGCCAGCACGCGCATGTCATGCCCGGCGGGCGCGCCGGCGATTGTCGTGCGGCCGGGTCTGGATGGATCGAAAGCGGAGGCGAACATGATACTTGTGCTTTACCTGAAAGCGTTAAATTTTCCGGGATGGCGTTATTGCTTATACCGATGGGCCAGAAGCATGCGCATGACCCGATTGTCGCATTTTTTCGGCACGTTTTCGGCCCCCGTTATCCAGTTATACAAATCCGGATCGCCCTGTTCCATGATCGCTTCATATTGCGTCAGCTCGTCCGGCGTCAGGCGGTCGACATGCGCGTCGGCGAAGCTGCCGAGCAGCAGGTCCATCTCGCGCGTGCCGCGGTGCCAGCTGCGGAACTTCAGGCGCCGGCGGCGCTTGTCGTCACTCACAATCCCGTTCTCCGTCATTTTGTGCGAAACTTCATACATGCTAGAAAGGGCCCTGTCATGCGCCCCGATATCCTTTTTCCGCTTTTTGCCGCCATAACCGGCCTCAAGGGCATCGGGCCGCGGCTTGCCCCTCTGTATAAGAAGCTATGCGGCGAATATGTGGTCGATCTTTTGTGGCATCTGCCGGTGACGGCCATCGACCGCAGCTATAGCCCGCAACTTAAATATGCCGACCGGGACCGCGTCGTGACCCTTACGCTCGATATCGTCGAGCACGACCCGCCGCCGGACAGAAAACCCAACCTGCCTTACCGCATCATCGGCACCGACGGCACGGACCAGGTTTACATAACCTACTTCAACGTCAAAGGCGATTACCTGACCCGCATTTATCCGACCGACCGCAAGATCGTCGTGAGCGGCATGCTGGAGCGGTTCCGCGGCGGCTGGAACATGAGCCATCCGGATTATGCCGTGCCGCCGGAGCGCCGCGCCGAAATCCCCAATTGCGAGCCGGTTTACGGCCTGACCGAAGGGCTGAGCGGCAAGATGCTGCGCAGGACGATCCGGCAGGCGCTCGAGAAAACGCCCGAACTTCCGGAATGGCTCGATCCGCATTTGCTGGAGCGCGAGACATGGCCCGGCTGGCGCGCGGCGCTCCTGGCCGCCCACGATCCGAAATTCGCCGAGGATGCAGACCCCCTGCGGCCGCATCGCAAGCGTCTTGCTTATGACGAGTTGCTGGCGGATCAGCTGGCTCTCGCGGTCATACGCCGCCATCACCGCAGCAGCGGCGGCCGTGCCCTGCCCGGCACGGGAAAACTGCGCGATAAAGTGATCGAGGTTCTGCCGTTCACGCTGACCGGCGGCCAGCAGAAAGCCGCAGCCGAGATCGCCGCCGATATGGCGGAACCCAGACGCATGCTGCGCCTGTTGCAGGGCGATGTCGGCGCCGGCAAGACCGTGGTGGCGCTGCTGGCCATGCTGCAGGCGGCGGAAAGCGGCGCTCAGGCGGCGCTGATGGCGCCGACGGAAATTCTGGCCAAGCAGCACCATGCGCGGCTGAACGCGTTTCTGGAACCGCTGAACATTCCCGTCGGCCTTCTTGTGGGACGCGGGCGGGGCGGCGAACGGCAGCCGGTGCTGAGGGGTCTTGCCGATGGGTCGCTCAAGCTCGTCGTCGGCACGCATGCGCTGTTTCAGGAGGATGTGAAATTCCACGATCTGGGCCTCGCGGTGGTCGACGAGCAGCACCGTTTCGGCGTCAACCAACGGCTGCAATTATCGGACAAGGGGCGCGGCGTGGACATTCTGGTGATGACCGCGACGCCCATTCCGCGCACTCTCACGCTGACGGCGTTCGGCGATATGGATGTTTCGCTTCTGCCCGACAAGCCGGCGGGACGGCAGCCGATCGACACGCGGCTTGTGAATATGGAACGGCTTGATGAAGTCATCGAAGGCGTGGGCCGCCAGATCGCCAGGGGCGCGCAGGCTTATTGGGTATGCCCCCTCATCGCCGAATCCGAAACCAGCGATCTGGCGGCCGCCACCGAACGCGCCGATCTGCTGGCATCCCGGTTCGGCGCGGCGCAGGTCGGGCTCGTGCATGGAAAAATGCCGGCCGAGGCGAAGGACCGCGTCATGGCCGCCTTCGCCGCGGGAACCATAAAGGTGCTGGTCGCTACGACGGTGATCGAGGTCGGCGTCGACGTGCCCAACGCGACGCTGATGATCATCGAGCATGCCGAGCGCTTCGGCCTGGCGCAATTGCACCAGCTGCGCGGGCGCGTCGGGCGCGGCAGCGGCAAATCATCCTGTCTTCTGCTTTATCTCCACCCCTTGGGCGAAATGGGCAAGGCGCGCCTGACCATGCTGCGCGAAACCGAAGACGGTTTCAGTATCGCCGAGGAGGATTTGCGCCTGCGCGGCCCGGGCGAGTTGCTGGGCACACGGCAAAGCGGCGCGCCGGAATTCCGCCTGGCCGATCTGTCATTGCACAAGGACTTGCTGCATATGGCCCACGACGATTCCTGCCTCATCCTCAGCCGCGATCCCGAGCTGAACGGCGACCGCGGCAAGGCCTTGCGCGTGCTGCTTTATCTGTTCGCGCGCGACGCGGCGGTGCCTTTGCTGCGGGCGGGATGAGCGGTTGTTTTAGACCCCGCCAGTTGCTATATAATCGCCTCATAGATTTTTCCGAACGGACATACAATGACTCTTCGCATGTCGCGCCGCCGCCGTATTTATGAAGGCCGTGGCAAGGTGCTGTTCGAGGGCCCGGAGCCCGGCACGCTGGTGCAGTATTTCAAGGACGACACCAGCGCCCACAACAACCAGAAGCAGGGCACCATCACCGGCAAGGGCGTGCTGAACAACCGCATATCCGAATACCTGATGACGCGTCTCGGCGAGATCGGCGTGCCGACGCATTTCATGAAGCGCCTGAACATGCGCGAGCAGCTGGTGCGGCATGTCGAGATCATCCCGGTGCGCGTCGCCGTGCATAACATCGCGGCAGGGTCGATGGCGAAGCGCCTCGGCCTCAAGGAAGGCGACGTGCTGCCGCGTTCCATCATCGAATTTTTTTATAAAAAGCAGGAGCTCAACGACCCGATGGTGTCGGACGAGCATATTACCGCCTTCGGCTGGGCCGCGCCGCACGAGCTGGAGGAGATGATGGCCCTTTCGCTGCGCATCAACGACTATATGTCCGGCCTGTTCCTCGGCATCGGCCTCAAGCTGGTGGATTTCAAGGTCGAATTCGGCCGGCTGTGGGACAACGAAGACATGCGCATCGTGCTGGCCGACGAGATCACCCCCGACAGCTGCCGGTTGTGGGACGTGCGCACTAACGAGAAGATGGACAAGGACCGCTTCCGCGAAGATCTCGGCAAGGTCGAGGAAGCCTATCGCGAAGTCGCCCGGCGCCTCGGCATTCTCTCGGAAGCCCAGATGCCCGATCCCGGGCCGGGCGGCCTGCGAACCCCGGAGAAAACATCATGAAAATTCGCGTGGACGTGGTTCTGAAGGACGGCGTGCTCGATCCGCAGGGCAAGGCCATCGGCCATGCGCTGGAATCCCTGGGCTTCAAGGGAATCAAGGATGTGCGCGCCAGCAAGGCCATCGAACTCGACATTGCCGAAACCGACCCCGCCAAGGCAACCGATGCCGCCAAGAACATGGCCGAAAAACTTCTGGCCAATCCCGTGATCGAGGATTACCGCATTACCGTGCTGTAAAACGCGGAGCCGAAGCCATGGCCCTTTCCCGAACACCCCGCAAGCGTAACGGCATCGCCGCCGCGCTGCGTTTCTTCAAGCCCAAAACCGTGGAGCCGAAAAAAGGCGCGAAGGCCTATCGCCGCAAGGCGCGTTTTCCCGCGAGGTCCGAATGAAAAAACTTTGCCTTGCCGCCGCGATTTTTGTTTTCCTGTGCGGCGCCGCCCGCGCGGAATCCGCGACCGCCCGCTATTACATTCCACCGTCCCAGTTCAATGCCGCCTTGCAGGTGATGGATCTTGGCTTCGCCAATGTGCTGGCCCTGTTCCGCAACGCGACGGGGAGCTTCGAATTCGACGAGGCCAATAAAACCGTCGAGAATCTGCGGCTCGCCATCGACGCCGCCGGCATCATGGCCAATAATTCCGAGAACACGAGCGACCTTATGGTCCTGCTCGGCACCAACCAGTACCGCGAGATATCTTTCATATCGAAAGAAAAAGCGAACTTTAAGGACGGCAAGGCCGAGATCAGGGGTACGCTTAACCTGCACGGCATGAGCAAACCCTTCACGCTGGACGCCACGCTCAATCAGATGGGTAAAAGCCCGAAAGCCGGTGGCATGTGGTCCAGCGAAGGCCAGGCCATCGGCCTTTCGCTGCGCGGCACGATCAAGCGCGCCGATTTCGGCATGGTCGACGAACCCGACATGCGCAGCCGTTTCGGCGAAACCATTACCCTGCAGATGGAAACCCAGGCGATCAGGCAGTGATCACCTTTACCATCGATCTTGAAGATCCCACCGAAGGTTATGCGCCGGACGGGCGCTATGTCGCGATGACGCGGCGCATTCTCGATCTTTGCACCGAACTCGACCGCCGAGCGACGTTCTTCACGATCGGCAGGGTGGCGGCGGCGGCGCCGCAACTGATCAAGGACATCGCGGCGAAAGGCCATGAAATCGCCTATCACTCCCACGCCCATGTGCCGCTGACGGAGGAAGACCCGATGCGCTTCAGGCGCGAGAGCCGCGCCGACAAGGACCGCATGGAACAGGCCGTCGGCAAGGCCGTCACCGGTTTCCGCGCCCCGCGCTTTTCGCTGACGCCACAAAGCCTGTGGGCCTGCGATGTGCTGGGCACGCTGGGCTTTCGCTATTCCTCCAGCATCATGCCGACGGCGATTTCCCTGTTCGGCTTTCCGGGCGCGCCACGCTATCCCTTTAAATGGCCGAACGGATTGATCGAGTTGCCCTTGCCGGTGGCGACGCCGTTGCGCGTGCCGTATCTGGGCGGGATCTATTTATATGCGCTGCCGTCCATGCTCACCCGGCTTTGGGCAAAAACCGCAGGCAAGCAGGATATTCTGTGGACCTATACGCACCCTTATGATTTCGACCGCGAAGAAAAATTCGCGCCGATGCCGCAGACGGCGCAATGGGTCAGTTTCGTCTTATGGGCCGCGCGCGGCATGGCCGAAGGCAAGCTGAGGAAAATCCTCGGAAGCGCAAATGCGCCGCCGCTCGGCGAGCGCATCGCCGCGCTTACGTCTCTCGATACTTATTTGTCATGGGGAAGCGCCGGTCGACGCCGAGATGACGGCGGGTAACCTTGACGCCGGGCGGCGCCTGGCGGCGCTTGTATTCGGCGTTATCCAGGAGGGTCCAGACCTTTTTCACCAGTTCCCGGTCATGCCCTGCGGCAACGATGGCCTCCATGCCGAGGTCCTGCTCGATGAGGCCTTCCAGAATGGCATCGAGTACGTCGTAGGGCGGCAGGCTGTCCTGGTCCGTCTGATTGGGTCGCAGTTCGGCGGTCGGCGGCTTGGTGAAGATGCGCTCGGGAATTAAGACGCCGTCGGGGCCGAGGGCTCCATCCGGCTTGTGGGCGTTGCGCCAGCGCGCAATTTTATAGACATCGGTCTTGTAAACATCCTTGAGCGCCGCGAATCCGCCGCACATATCGCCGTATAGCGTCGAATAGCCCACGGCAATTTCCGATTTGTTGCTGGTCGTGATGACCATCGGCCCGAATTTATTCGACAGCGCCATGAGCAGAATACCGCGGCATCGCGCCTGGATGTTTTCCTCCGCCAGACCCGGCGGGCGCGAGGCGAAGGGGCCTGCCAGCGTGAGGCCAAAGGCTTCCATCGCCGTCGTGATATGCAGGCTGTCGAACCGGCATTTCAGCACCCTGGCGATCGATGCCGCATCGTCGAGGCTTTCGGTGGAGGTATAGGGCGACGGCAGCATGACCGTCCACAGCCTGTCGGCGCCGATGGCATCGGCCGCGATCACGGCCGCCAGCGCGCTGTCGATGCCGCCGGAAAGGCCGAGCAGCAGGCCAGGAAAACCGGTCTTGTTGTCGTAATCGCGCAGCCCCAGCACAAGCGCGTGATACAGCGCGGCCTCGCCTGCCGGC
>JBFWTA010000112.1:0-7974 GCA_050248075.1 Bdellovibrionales bacterium
TGCACCGCCCCACCACGCGCGCCCAGTATCTTTTCGTCAACGGCCGCCCAGTGCGCGACAGGGTTCTGCTGTCTGCCGTGCGTGGGGCCTATGGCGATGTGCTGCCCTCCGGCCGCCATCCGGCGGTCGCGCTTTTTCTCGCCGTGCCGCCGCGCGAGGTGGATGTCAATGTGCATCCCACCAAGGCCGAAGTGCGCTTCCGTGACGCCCAGCTCGTGCGCGGGCTTATCGTGACCTCCATCCGCAAGGCGCTGGAGCCGGCGGCGCAATTCACCACCAGCACGCTTGCCCCCGAAGCCCTGCATATGCTGCGCAATCCGGGCGGCGGCGGGTCCGGCTATGCCGCCGCGTTGCGCGGGCTTTCCGACGGTTTCGGCCATCAGGCGACGTTCGACGGAACCGGCCTGGTCGCCGGTTCCATGGCACTGGCCCCGCATATGCTGGCTGATGCGCCGCCCTCGGCGCGGCCTTTTGGGACGGTTGCCGAAATGCCGTCGTCCATGGGACGTCTCGGCGCCGCTGTGGCGCAGCTGCACGGCACCTTCATCATCGCCCAGACCGAAGACGGCCTCATCATCATCGACCAGCACGCTGCGCATGAACGCATCGTCTATGAAAAAATGAAACAGGCGCTGACATCCGACGGCATCCGGCGCCAGCTCCTGCTGATCCCGGAAGTGGTGGAAATGGACGAAGCTTCGGCCCAAAGGCTGATTGCCCGCGCCGGCCAGTTCGCCGAGCTCGGCCTCGTGATCGAGGCTTTCGGCGGCGCCGTTCTGGTGCGCGAAATTCCCGCCCTGCTCGGCAAGACGGATGTAAAGGCCCTTTTGCGCGACCTTGCCGAGGAACTCGCGGAATACGGCGAAAGCAACCGGCTGCGCGACCGGCTCGAGGACATCTGCAGCACCCTCGCCTGCCACGGTTCCGTGCGCGCCGGCCGCCCTCTTAACGCCGACGAAATGAACGCCCTGCTGCGCCAGATGGAGCAAACCCCCAACAGCGCCCAGTGCAACCACGGCCGACCGACCTATGTCGAACTGAAACGCGCGGACCTCGAGAAACTATTCGACCGGCGGTGAATGCGGGTGGCGACGATGTTTGATTTTCGGCGGCGCGGCTTCGCTTTCGCCGTCCGCCGGCTGCGTTACGTCTTTCTTGTCGGAAAAGATTTTCGTCCAATGCGCGAGCGGCGATTTATCGTCCGACACGGCCGTGAAAATCGCGTAGCCCACGGCCAGCACCATAACGATCATCGCGAACCAGCTGGATTTCGAACGTCCCGATGACGTTGTGGAATAGGAAACTCCGGTTCCCGGCAATCCCACCGTGGCGCGGTTGCGTTTGCTGCCGAAATTATACGTCAGCCCCTTGCCGCCCACCGACACGCTCGGCCCGCTCTTGCTCATATTCAGCCGGATGCCGGGCAGCAGCTTGAACGATTTATGAAAACGCAATCCCATGGCGGGCCTCCCGGAAAGGTGACCCCTCCGCATAAAGAAAAACCGGCGCCGCCGCAAGGCGCGCGCCGGTTTCTTTCTTGCTTTTGAAGCGGTCTAGCTCGCCGCCTGCTGCGGGGCGATTTCCTGGCCGGTCTTCTGGTCCACGGATTTCATCGACAGCTTCACCTTGCCGCGGTCGTCGACGCCTAGAACCTTGACCTTCACTTCGTCGCCGACATTGACGACATCGGAAACCTTGCCGATGCGCTGCGGCGCCACTTCCGAGATGTGCACAAGCCCGTCGCGGCTGCCCAGGAAGTTCACGAAGGCGCCGAAATCGACGATCTTCACGACCTTGCCCGTGTAGACGGTGCCGATTTCCGGTTCCGCCACGATGCCCTTGATCCAGGCGATGGCGGCATCGGCCGCCTTCTGGTCGACGGCAGCGACCTTGATGGTGCCGTCATCCTCGATATCGACCTTGGCGCCGGTGGTCTCGCAGATTTCGCGGATCACCTTGCCGCCCGAGCCGATCACTTCGCGGATCTTGTCCTTGGGGACCGTCAGCGTCGTGATGCGCGGGGCGTTCTCGTTCACGCCGTCGCGCGCCGAGGTCAGCGCTTTCGCCATTTCGCCGAGAATGTGCAGACGCCCGTCCTTCGCCTGGCCCAGGGCGATCTTCATGATCTCCTCGGTGATCGAGGTGATCTTGATGTCCATCTGCAGCGAGGTGATGCCCTGCTGGGTGCCGGCCACCTTGAAGTCCATGTCACCGAGATGATCCTCGTCGCCCAGGATGTCCGACAGCACCGCATAGCCGCGGTCTTCCTTGATCAGGCCCATCGCGATGCCCGCGACCGGGGCCTTGAGCGGCACGCCCGCGTCCATCATCGATAGCGACGTTCCGCATACCGTGGCCATGGAGGAGGAGCCGTTCGACTCCGTGATCTCCGACACCACGCGAATGGTGTAGGGGAACTGATCCTTGGCCGGCAGCAACGGCCTGGCGGCGCGCCAGGCCAGCTTGCCGTGGCCGATTTCACGGCGTCCGGGGCTGCCCATGCGGCCGGTTTCGCCGACCGAGTAGGGAGGGAAGTTGTAATGCAGCATGAAATGCTCGCGGTACTCGCCCGTGAGCGCATCGATGATCTGCTCGTCGTCGCCGGTGCCGAGCGTGGTGACCACGAGGGCCTGCGTCTCGCCGCGGGTGAACAGCGCCGAGCCGTGGGCGCGGGGCAGGAGGCCCACTTCGCACACGATGGGACGCACCGTCTTGGTGTCGCGCCCGTCAATGCGCTTCTTGGTGTCGAGAATCATGCCGCGCACATGGTCGTATTTGAGATTTTCGAGTTCGGCGGCGACCGCTTCCTTCGAGAATTCCTCCGCCGGAATGCCGGCCTTGACCTTTTCCTTGATCGCATCGAGCTTGCCGTAACGCGCCTGCTTGACCGTCTCGCCATAGGCGCTCTTGAGATCGCTGCCGACGATGGCTTCGATCTTCGCCCGCAGCGCCTTTTTGTCATAAGCCGGCGGCGGCAGGTCGCGCGGTTCCTTGGCGCAGATTTCGGCGAGGCCGATGATAAGGTCGATGACCGGCTGAAAGTTCTTGTGGCCGAACATGACGGCATTCAGCATGATCTCTTCCGACAATTCCCTGGCCTCGGATTCGACCATCAGCACGCCTTCCTGCGTGCCGGCGACGACGAGATCGAGCTCACTCGATTCCATTTCCTCCATCGTCGGGTTAAGGATGTACTGGCCGTTCTTATAACCCACCCGCGCGGCGGCAATAGGGCCCAGAAACGGAATGCCCGAAATCGTCAGCGCGGCCGAACAGCCGACCATGGCGACGATATCCGGATCGTTTTCCAGGTCGTGGCTGAGCACCGTGGCGACGACCTGCGTCTCGTTGCGGTATTCTTCCGGGAACAGCGGGCGGATCGGCCGGTCGATCAGGCGGCTCACCAGCGTTTCCTTTTCGGTGGGCCTTCCTTCGCGCTTGAAAAACCCGCCCGGAATTTTGCCGGCGGCGAAAGTCTTTTCCTGGTAATTGACGGTCAGCGGGAAAAAATCCACGCCTTCCTTGGGCTTCGGCGCGCCGACGACGGTGCACAGCACGGTGGTGCCGCCCATGGTGGCGACAACGGCGCCGTCGGCCTGGCGGGCGATCTTGCCGGACTCGATGACCAGCTTCTTGCCGCCCCAGTCCATTTCCTTGCGATAAACCTTAAACATATTCCGTCTCCTTCTTGTGTGTATGACGTCCCGGCCGGGCCCCATGCCCGCCGGCCTTCATGCTGCTGTTGGCTTCATGAATCTTTGTAAGAGAAAGCGATCCGCCGCGGCGGAGGCAGGTTTTTGTGAACCTGGGCTGTGCACGAACCTTACTTTCTCAAATCCAGGTCTTGGATGAGTTTTTCATAGACCGATGGCTTGGTCTTCTTGAGGTAGTTCAAGAGACTGCGGCGGTTGCTTACCATCATCAGCAGCCCGCGGCGCGAGTGATGGTCTTTCACATGCTTTTCGAAATGGGCGGTAAGATGATTGATGCGATCGGTCAATAACGCGACCTGGACTTCCGGCGAACCGGTATCGCCCTTGGTGCGGGCATGCTTTTTTACAAGCGCTTGTTTGCGCTCAGCGGCAATCGACATCGGATACTCCCTTCATCGTTAGAAATGAAATCCGCGCATAACGCGAAACGCTCCGGCTTTGGGCTCCACCAGGGCCACCGGGATATCCTGATGCAGCGCGAGAATAACTCCCGCATCGATCAGTTGTCCGTGTTGAGGCCTGATGAGAATGCTCTGGCCGGCGCGCAACCGCTGCGCCTCGCTGGCCGAAAGGGTAAGGGCCGGGATGTCGTCCAGCGCCGCCCGCAGGGCCAGCAATGCCTTCAAGGCCTCGCCCTTATGCGCCAGATCCTCCAGATTTTCCAGAGAAATCGCGTGGTTAAGGGTAAATGGCCCCACCCGGGTGCGGCGCAATTGCTTAACATGACCGTAAGTGCCGAGATTCAGGGCTAAATCCCGCGCCAGCGCCCTCACATACATCCCCTTGCCGCAGGCGGCCCGCAGCCGCGCGTGATCGGCGTCCGGCCGGTCGACAAGCTCGATGCCGTGAATGGCGACGCTGCGGGGCTTCATTTCCGGCATGACCCCCGCCCGGGCCAGGTCATAGGCGCGCTCGCCGCCCAGCTTGATGGCGGAAAAGGCCGGCGGCGTCTGTTGCATGGTTCCGATGAAGCGGGGTAGGGCCCTGACGATATCCTCGTCGCCCGGCCGTCTGTCGCTGACTGCCGTTACCCGGCCTTCGGTGTCGTCGGTGTCGCGCGCTTCGCCCCAGCGGATGGTGAACTCGTATTCCTTGTCGCCATCCATAATGTAGGGAATGACTTTGGTCGCTTCACCAAAGGCCAGCGGCAGAATGCCGGTCGCCAGCGGATCGAGCGTGCCGCCATGTCCTACTTTTTTTCCGCCCATGAACCGCCGCGCCTTGCCGAGCGCCTGCGTCGAAGTCAGGCCGATGGGCTTGTCCAGCACCAGCCAGCCATGCACGGGGATTTTTGGGGGGAGATTGCCCGGCATGTTATCTAGTCGTCGTCACGGTCGGCAAGATCCTTGGCAACCTCGGGGTCATTAAGAATCTGGCTGATGCGCTGGGCGTAGTCGAAACTGCGGTCGGGGCTGAAAGCCAGTTTCGGCACATGGCGCAATCTCACTTTTTGCGCGATCACATGCCGGAAATAACCGGGCATATCGTTCAGAATGCGCACGGTTTCCTCAAGCCTGAGACCTCCCAGCGGCATGACGAACACGGTGGCGTTATGCAGATCGGGGCTGATCTGCACCTCGGTCACGGTGACGTTGGGCGCATCGAAATCCGCCGGCCACGGCACATCGCCGCGCTGGAACGCCAGCGCCAGCGCATGCCGTATTTCCTCGCCGACGCGAAGCTGTCTCTGGGAACGCATAAAAAAGCTCAGTCAGCAAAAGTTAGCATTCTGGGACCGGCATCCGGCATTCGAGGAAACGCAGATATGTAGGGGATCGCATGCGACATGGTCCCCGCGCATTCATCTCTGAATGCCGATCTCCGAATCCCGAACGCCCTACAACTGCCGCGCCACTTCTTCCATCTCGAAGCATTCGATCGTGTCGCCCGCTTCGATGTTGTCGTAGTTTTCGAAGGCCATGCCGCATTCGAAGCCTTCGCGCACTTCCTTGACTTCGTCCTTGATGCGCTTGAGGGTTTTCAGCGTGCCTTCATGGATGACGACATTGTCGCGCAGCAGGCGAACCTTCGCGCCGCGCTTGACCACGCCTTCCACCACCTTGCAGCCGGCGACCTTGCCGACCTTGGTGATGTTGAACACCTGCAGGATCTGCGCGTTGCCGAGGAATTTTTCGCGCAGGGTCGGCGCGAGAAGGCCGGTCAGCGCCTGCTTCACGTCGTCGATCACGTTGTAGATGATCGAGTAATAGCGCAATTCGACATTGTCGCGTTTCGCCATTTCGCGCGCCTGCGCGTTGGCGCGCACGTTAAAGCCGATGATCATGGCTTTCGAGGCTTTGGCCAGCGTGATGTCGGATTCCGTAATGGCGCCGACGGCGGCGTCCAGCACGTTAACGCGCACTTCGGCGTTTTCGGCCGTGAGTTTCACGAGCGCGTTCCTGATCGCTTCCACCGAGCCATGCACGTCGCCCTTGATGAGAATGGCAAGTTCCCTGACCGAACCCGCCTTGATGTTTTCCATCATCTGTTCCAGCGTGCCGCGCTGGCTGGCGGCGGCGGCGAGGGTGCGCTTGCGGCGCTGGCGGAATTCGCTGATCTCGCGCGCCTTGGCTTCGCTTTCGACGACGATCAGATCGTCGCCCGCCTGCGGCGCGCCGTTAAGGCCCAGCACTTCCACCGGCATCGCCGGCGGTGCGGATTGAACGTTCTGGTTCCGGTCGTTGATGAGCGCGCGGACACGGCCTGATTCGGTGCCGGCCACGAAAATATCGCCGACCTTCAGCGTCCCGCGCTTGACGAGAACCGTGGCGACAGCGCCGCGGCCCTTTTCGAGCTTGGACTCGACCACGGCACCTTCGGCGGATCGGTCCGGATTGGCCTTGAGGTCGAGAATTTCGGCCTGCAGCAGGACCGCTTCCTGAAGCCGGTCGAGTCCCTTGCCGGTCTTGGCCGAAATTTCGACCGACAGCGTATCGCCGCCCATCTCCTCGACCTGAATGTCGTGCTGCAGCAGTTCCTGACGCACGCGGCCGGGGTTGGCGCTGGGCAGGTCGCATTTGTTGACGGCGACGATGATGGGGGCGCTGGCCGCCTTGGCGTGGCGGATGGCTTCGATGGTTTGCGGCATGATGCCGTCATCGGCCGCCACCACCAGGATAACGATGTCCGTCACCTGCGCGCCGCGGGCGCGCATTTCGGTAAAGGCCGCATGGCCGGGCGTGTCGATAAAGGTGATGCGGTCGAAACCGTGCAGCGGCTCCGGCAGGATGACCTGATAGGCGCCGATATGCTGGGTAATGCCGCCTTCCTCGCCCGCCGCCACCGTGGCGTTGCGCAGGGCATCAAGCAGGGACGTTTTGCCGTGATCGACATGGCCCATGACGGTGACCACGGGCGGGCGCGGCTGCAGCGTTTCGGGGGCGTCGACGGCGCCGGTCAGGACGGATTCGACGTCCGATTCCGTCACGCGTTTTACGCGGTGGCCGAGTTCGGTCGCCACCAGTTCCGCGGTATCGGCGTCGATGGCCTGGGTAATGGTCGCCATCACGCCCATTTTCATGAGCACCTTGATCACATCCGCGCCGCGCTCCGCCATGCGGTTCGACAGCTCCTGCACCGTGATGGCTTCGGGAATGGTGACGTCGCGCGCGATTTTGGTCTGGTCCTGCTGCTGCATCGCCTGGCGCTTGCCGCGCTCGATGCGGCGGCGCATGGAGGCCATGCTGCGCTGGCGGCTGGTTCCTTCATCCGCCGACAGGGCCTGGGTGACGGTGATCTTGCCGCCGGCGCGGCGGTTCTGGCCGCCGCGGGTGCTGCGTGGCGCCGGCGCGCCGCGTCCGGGGCTGCCCTTGCGGCGGCGTCCGCCCTCGTCTTCGCCTTCGTCGACAATGCCGCGCTTTAGAAGCGCCGTGCCTTTGGCAGCGGCGGTTTCGCCGGCGCGTGTCGCCACCCGCATGCGGTCGCCGTCGGGACGGCTGGCGCGAATGCTGCCGCCGCCGGCTTTTTCCTGTTCCTGAATGCGGCGTAACTCCTCGATCTCGCGCTGGCGCAGGGAATCGGGGCTCGCGGCGGCTTCGGCCGCCGTGCGGGCCGCGGCGGCCGTCGTCGTTTGTTCCGCTTCGCGCTTTTCGTTATCCAGCACGGCGCCACGCAGGGCGCGGGCGCGCGATTCGCGTTCTTCCGGCGTCAGTTGACGGATCACGGCGCTGGTGGCGCGGCCGCGTTCGTTGACGCTGACGGAGGTGCCGGGCTCCGGTCCCTTTACCTGCGGCTGGCGCGCCGCGGTTTCCGCCGCGTCCTT
>JBFWTA010000113.1:0-7947 GCA_050248075.1 Bdellovibrionales bacterium
TGATGGAGGCCGCGCGGCAAATGTTCCGTCCGCCGGACCGCATGTGGCGTTTTTGGCACGCAATTCGGCGGAGCAGCTTACGAATTCACCGCCCGGCGTATTGCAAGTCCATGTCCACGGGCCATTGCCGCTAACCGCGGATGCCGTGCCGCTTCCACAAAGACCGGCGGTAGGCGCGGATATACGGTTTGAATTATTAGCCGAACCGCAAGTGGCCGTCCTGTTGCTTGGGCCCGTCACGCCGCGAAGTTCAGCCGAGCACGTGGCACTGCCGCCGCCACCCGAACCGAGACAGGTCCATGTCCATGGTCCGGTTCCCGAAATGGCCGATGGCGTGCCGCTGCCGCACAGGCCGCCGGTTGGCGGAGCCGTGCGTGACGAGCCATTAGCCGATCCGCATGTGCCGTTTCTTGCCTGAGTCTGGGCCGAACAGCTTACGGTGACGGGGCCCTCGGAACACGTCCAGCTCCAGGGGCCATTACCACTTACTGAAGAAGGCGTACCGCTGCCGCACAACCCGGCCGTTGGCGCCGATATGCGGTTAGAGTTGTTTGCCGAGCCGCAAACCGCGTTTGCGGGATTAATTCCTGAATTTGTGCTATCGCCTTCTGCGGTGCAACTGGCCGTCGAACCGCCATTCTCGCCCGAGCACGTCCATGACCAGGGCCCTGCCCCCGCTACTGAAGAGGGTGTGCCGCTGCTGCACAGTCCTGTGGATGGCCGGGAAGAAAACGTCGAACCGTTTGCCGAACCGCACGTACCATTGCTGCCTTGTACCTGCGCGGAACAACTTGCCGACACGCCGCCGTTTTGACTATCGCATGTCCATGACCACGGACCGGCCCCCCGAACAGGAGACGGTGTCCCGCTATTGCATAAATTCACGCCGGGAACAGACGTGAAAACCGACCCGTTAGCCGAGCCGCATGCTCCATTCGTTGTTGTCTGCTGTGCCGAGCATCCTGTATCTTGGCCGCCATTGCTGCCCAGGCAGGTCCATGTCCAGGGGCCGGCGCCAGCAACATTGGTCGGCGTTCCGGCGTTACACAATCCGCCCGATGGCGTTGTATCGAACGTACCGCCATTAGCCGGACCACATACTCCATTCGCACCTTGAATCTGTGCCGAACATCCGGCTGTTGCCGTTCCATCTGTGCTGGTGCAGGTCCATGTCCAGGGGCCGGCTCCGGCAACAGGGGATGGCGTCCCTGCCGCACAAAGATTGGCGCCGGGAGGAAAGGAAGAAAACGATCCGTTTGCCGAACCGCAACTGGCGGCATTGCTTACCTGAGCCTCGACCGGAGACGCATAAAGTAAACCTATAGCGAAAATCGCGAGCAAGACGCGTTTCATGGCGGCCCTATTGGCACGGGTTTTTATAATGGGCGAAAGATAATATCCGCAGCATAAAAATTTCATATGGTTTAACGTGGTGACCCGCTTTTTTTCGAGCCCGGAAAACTGTGCGACAGGGATTTTTATGTCAACCGGGTCCTGCAAAAATTCATACTATGGTTAATGCCTCAGGTTCCTGTTGCGTTTTATTGTTCGGTGACGTTAGTTTTCTGCTTCCTTACGCACAACGCCCTTCTAACGAATGACTGATAAAAAATATCAAATTCTTTCCCGCGAAACACTGTTCCAGGGCTATTTCCGCATGGACAGGCTTAAGCTGCGTCACGAGAAATTTGCGGGCGGCTGGAGCAATACGTTTACGCGTGAAATCTTCGACCGTTCCGGAAAAATTGCCGCAGTCCTGCCTTTCGATCCCAAAAGCGACAAGGTGGTCATGATCGAGCAATTTCGTTCCGGCGTTCTTGCCGCCGGCGAACACCCATGGATAACCGAGGTGGTCGCCGGTGTCATAGACGGCGGTGAAACGCCCGAGGACAGCGTACGGCGCGAGGCGTTCGAGGAAGCAGGCTGCACGATAACCGACCTGCACAAGATCGCCGATTACTACACGACGCCCGGATGCTCGTCCGAACATTTGACATTGTTCGTCGGGCGCACTCATGCCCCACCCAGCGGCACCATATTCGGCGTCGACCACGAGGACGAGGATATTCGCGTTGTGGTTCTGGATGCCGCTCAGGCCATCAGCCTTTTATTCTCGAATAAAATCCGCGATGCGCTGAGCCTTATTGCCCTCCAATGGTTTGCCATGCATCATACGGAACTGCGCAGCCGATGGTTGGTGAGCGACGTTGGTACGCCCATTATTTAAGCCTTCAACTAAAAACCACAGGACTGATCCGTGCCCGTCGATGCTCTGTTTCGTGCCGATCCTTATTTAAAAAATAGCACGGCAACCGTTGTCTGTTCGGGTCCCGAAGGTATTCGCCTTGATCGCACGGTTTTCTATCCGACGGGTGGCGGCCAGCCGGGCGATACCGGAATTTTAAAATGGAATGGCAATGAATCCCGTATTGCCGATACGCGCAAATGGCGGCGGGAAAGCCAGCCGGAAGATATTGCTCATATCCTCGCCGATGGCAGCCCTCTTCCCCCGCCCGGCACACCGGTTGGGATGATTCTGGATTGGGACCGACGGTTCGCGCACATGCGCATGCACACATGTCTGCATTTACTAAGCGCATTGTTGCGCGGCGCGGCGGTTACGGGCGGCCAGGTTGGCGCTGAAAAAAGCCGTCTGGATTTCGACATTACATCCGCACAACTCGATAAAGACGAACTTACGGCCGGGCTTAATAAGCTGATCGAGGGTAGTCACGCCGTGACCGAGCAGTGGATTACCGACAAGGAATTGTTGGCGAAACCGGAACTGGTGCGCACCATGTCGGTGAAACCGCCAATGGGAATGGGCCGTGTTCGCCTGCTGGCGGTCGGCGACGGCGTCGACCTGCAGCCTTGCGGCGGCACGCATGTAAAAAACACATCCGAAATCGGCCCGGTCGATGTGATTAAAATCGAAAGCAAAGGCAAGCAAAACCGCCGCGTGGTTATTGCCTTTCGGGCCACCGCCTGATTACTGGCGCTGATAGTATCTTAACTGGTCCGTAATCACCTTCTGCTCGGGGCGCGGCGTGCCATTCGATTGCAGCGTGCCGTTCGGCAACTGTCCCGGCAGATAGCCCCAGACCCACCAGTTCGTGCTGATCGGTTGCTGGGTGCCGGTAAAGCGCGGTCCATTATTGGCCGTGCCGTTGACATAAGCCACCATTGTGTCCGCCCAGGCTCGATCGCCGTTGTTATCCATGGACGCTCCCATTTCGCCGATCCATACCGGCGCAATATTCTGCTTCACCAGATACCCCCAGGCATTATTCATGCGGTCGATGGCAATCTGGCCGCTCTCGCTCGTGCAACAGTTGATGCCCGCAATCGAGTTGGGATATTCGTGAATGCTGTACACAACTTTGTTCGGCACATTTAGAACTACCGGCTTCGTCGCCGCCAGGGTCAGATCACCCTCGGGAGCTATGCCCGAATGAATGAAGGTCTCGGAATAATTCTGCGGACCTTCGACAATAATAAGTTTATGGGGATCGACCGCCTGTATGGCATTGCCGACGCGCTGATACATCAGCCGGATGTCGGTGTTGATGTTACCGTCGCCCCAGGTGCACATGCCGCCATAGGCCAAAGGCTCGTTGCGGATGTCATAACCTATTACCGTATCGTTGCCTGCGTAATGCTGGGCAACCTTGACCCAGTCCGACAGGAACTTGGCATCGGTTACTGTTCCAGTATTTCCGCCGCCATCGGTTCCATCGCTGACACCGCCGACATCATACCACAGACCGTTTTTCTGCTGCGCCCCCCAGTTATCTTCCGGACCATGGCCGGGCTCGTTAGTGTGATTGTCAAGAATGACCTTTAAACCATGCGTTCTGGCGGCGGCAACGATCTGGTCGTTCAACGCAAGATCGGCATCCACCGTAGCATTGACCCATGAGATACGGATGGCGTTAAAGCCCATGGCCTTCATTTGCGCCACCTGGCTGGGGATGTCGCCAATGACCTGATTCCAGCCCACGCCCGCTATGCGCACGTTATTACCGGCAGCATCAACGAACTGATTGCCTGAAGTGCTGAGATAACCCGTTGGCAACATGAGAGGCGCGCCGGAGGTCTCCGGAATCAGCGCCGTACAGCTTGCCGATGTGCCGCCGCCGGAACCGGCGCATGACCAGCTCCAGGGTCCCGTGCCGGCCACCGCGGATGCCGTTCCCAGGCTGCAGAGATTGGTCGTGGGCTTTGACGAAAAAGTCATGCCATTCGATGAACCGCATGCACCGTTCACAACGTTTGTTGCTTTCTTGGTGGTACAGCTGGCATTTGTCCCGCCGTTGCTGCCTCTGCAAGTCCATGTGTAGGGGCCCGGGCTGCGCCCGCTAACGCTCGATGCCGTTCCTTGACTGCAGAGATTATTGGACGGTCTAGTTGTCGACCCGGTTCCTGCCGCCGCGCCGCACATGCCGTTGACAATCAACTTCGCCGAACAGCTTACGTTGCTGCCGCCATTGATGCCTGCGCAACTCCATGTCCAGGGACCACTGCCGGATACCGCCGATGCATTGCCCGCGCTGCAAAGATCGGTTGTCGGCTTGGATGCAAAGGATGCGCCGTTGGAGCTGCCGCATGCGGCATTGATGCGCAGCGTCGCCGAACAACTGGCGCTGGAGCCGCCGTTGCTGCCGTTACAGGACCATGACCACGGACCGCTGCCGCTCACGGTTGACGCCGAACCGGCGCTGCATAAATTGGTTGCCGGTGCGGATGTAAAGGACGAACCGCTGGACGAACCGCATGTGCCGTTAATAGTGGTATTGGCTGGCGGCTGTATCGTAAACACCAGCTTGCCATTCCAGTACATCGCGCCTTGGCCGGCCATGGTATTGCTTGTCATCGTCCATGTATAACTGCCGCGATCATAAACAGCCTGCGTAGGCGAATAGCTGACGCCATTCACTGTCAGCGTTTGAATATAGAGATTACGGTTTTGCCCTCCCGATCCGCCGTCATTTGTGAAGGCAATAGCCATTTTTTGCGGATAACTGGCCAGGCTCAATGAAACAGTTTGCCAGCTATTACTGGATCGCGCGGCGGTAACAGATACCGTGGTGATCTTTTGCCCATCGGCATAAACGACCATCTGAGGATACACATTATTGGCTTTGTCGCCTGAAGCCACGATGGAAACGGGCGTTGCGGCCATTGCGGAATTTGAAATTACCGCGCAAAAAATTGCCGCAAAAACAAGCGCAATGGTGTTTTTCATATACATCCCCATAAAATGACGTCTTGATCAGGAAGGCGCTAATAGCAAATTTATATAAAATTCAAAGTACATTATGCTCAAATTCTAAATAACAAATTAATCGTTGACCAAAAACAGGAACTAGTTATTCGATTTATTGTTATGCATGCGTTAACTATATATTTTTTTATTTTTCAGATCGCAGGCTGAACAAGATTTTTTTTTTGATGACCGAACTTGCATCGCATTGATTCGGGCGGAGTATTTTTTCAAAAAATGATCCTGAAACTGGATAAGCATGGAATCATCGAGGCTTAATCCCTAAAATTCATCCAATAGATCATGATGATTCATTCGAATCATTCTGCTAGCCTGCGCGTCCCATGCCTGACCCCGTTTCTCTTCCCGCTCTTCGCGTCGTATCCAGTGATCCGATTGCGGCCAGCCGTCAGCCTCCGCAAAATACGGAGGTGGAACAGGCATTGCTCGGCGCTATTCTCGTTAACAATGTCGCCTTCGAAAAATGCAACGACATCATCAATCCGGAACATTTTTATGATCCGGTGCATGGCCGCATTTATGCGGCCATTACAACGCTCATCAATCGCGGACAGATTGCCGACCCGAAGACCCTGCGCGCGGTTTTCGAAAACGACCCTGCCCTCGCATCGCTTGGCGGCGCGCAGTACCTGTCAGATCTTGCGGCGAGTGTCATTACTATTATTAATGTCGAGGATTATGCCCGCCTTGTTCACGATCTCTATCTGCGCCGGCAGCTGATTACGCTGGGAGAAGATGTCGTCAACGAAGCCTATCGCCACGATCTCGACAAGTCCGCCGCCCGACAGATCGAGGCCACCGAACAGCGTCTCTTCGAGCTTGCCAAAACAGGCGAGCTGGATCGCGGTTTCGTCAAGCTCGATAAATCTCTTGCCGAATCTATCCGCATGGCCGAAGAGGCGCACAAGCGCGATAGCCATGTCACCGGAGTCACTACCGGCCTGCGCGACCTCGACCGCAAGCTGGGAGGGTTGCAGAAATCGGACCTAGTCATCCTGGCCGGCCGTCCTTCCATGGGTAAAACCGCGTTGGCCACAAATGTCGCATGCAACGCGGCCCATAAATTTTACGAGAGCGACGGACGCGAAGGTTCGGCGGTCGCCTTTTTTTCGCTCGAAATGTCAAGCGAGCAGCTTGCAACCCGCTTGCTGGGCGAGTATTCCAGCATTCCATCCGACAAGATCCGCCGCGGTGAGTTCAAGACCGATGATTTTGCTAAATTCCTCGAAGCCAGCAAAACCCTGTCACGTGCTCCCTTGTATATCGACGACACGCCCGGCCTGTCCGTCGCCAGCCTTCGCACGCGCGCGCGCCGCCTCAAACGCCTGGTGCCTCATCTGGGGCTGATTGTAATCGACTATCTCCAGCTTCTGTCGGGCAGCGCGCGCTCCTCCAGTGATGGCCGCGTTCAGGAAGTCTCGGAAATCACGCGCGGCCTGAAAGGACTGGCCAAAGAACTTAATATTCCTGTGGTCGCTTTGTCGCAGCTTTCCCGCGCTGTGGAAATGCGCGAGGACAAAAAGCCGCAACTCGCCGATCTGCGCGAGTCCGGGTCGATCGAACAGGACGCCGACGTCGTGATGTTCGTGTACCGCGAAGAATATTATCATGCCCGTGCCGAGCCGACGCGCCGGGCCGATGAAGGCGAAGACAAATTCAATACGCGCCACCAGCGCTGGATGGAGCGCGGAGAGGAAATCCGGAATATCGCCGAAGTGCTCATCGCCAAACAGCGTCACGGCCCGATCGGCACTGTAGAATTGCATTTCGACGGGCCGTTTACTCGCTTCTCTGATCTCGAGCGGCGGTACAACGAAGTCGCGCCGCAGTATTAAGGCTGCGCCGAAAACTATATATATATTTTATATCGCCTGTGGGATGTGTTGCCTTATCCGCGCTTTCCGGCGCCAGGCAACAAAATCACCGAGGCAACATGGCAAACACGGGCTTCAAACTTTTCATCGCGGCGTCCAGCCTTCTTATGGCACTTGTTGCCTCGCCGGCGCTTTCTCAAAATGCCGTGTCATCCAATACCGCCGTCAACACCATCAAGCCGGATAACACGCGTATTAATTTCCGCGACCGCAATCCGGACGAAGCTACGGCCGATGAAGCCGGCAATAAGGAGCTGGATCGCAATCTTATGAGCGGCATCCGCAAAGCAATCCTTGCGGACAAATCCATTTCGACTTATGGCCAAAACGTAAAAATTATTGCCGAAAATGGCAAAGTTGTCGTCAAAGGCCCGGTGAGGTCTCAGGAAGAAAGCCAGATCATCGAAGCCAAAGCCCTCGCTGCGGCGGGAGCCGGAAACGTAACCAATGAAATGTCTGTAGCGCCTTGAAACTGCCACTTCGCTTAAAGGAGATTGCCATGCTGGATGAAGACACCGCCGTCTACGGAATTTACACATCGCGTGCCGCCGCGGAAAACGGTGTATCCAGATTGATTGATACCGGTTTCAGCAACGAGGATATATCTGTTCTGGCTGCCGATAAGTCTACAGCTCAGGAATTCAGTGCCGAAAAAAACACCCAGGCGCCTGAAGGCGCCACCACCGGTGCAACGACGGGGGGCGCTATCGGCGGCGTCTTGGGCTTGCTGGCCGGCATCGGCGCAATAGCCATACCAGGGGTTGGTCCTTTCATCGCCGCGGGACCGAT
>JBFWTA010000114.1:0-7940 GCA_050248075.1 Bdellovibrionales bacterium
GCGTTTATTTCCTTGAGAATATTGAGATACAAAAGCCGCGCGGCAACGAATTCTTCCTCATCACGCCCCAGACGTTGCGGATTATCGACGATTTTTGCCAAGGCACCAATATCGCCGCGATCGATGGCGTCCTTCACCTGCTTCTGCAGAGATTCCTTTACGCTCTTGCCGAAATAGCGGCGGATGGCCGGCTCCAGAAGCGGCGACAGCCATTTCGCAAGATGCGGCAGATTTTCGGGACCATGACGGTTTTGCAACTCGCTGAATAGCGAAAGCATCGCCATCGCCCGGCGCGGCGAATTCTCCGGCGCGCCCATGGCCTCCAGAACACCTTCGCTTCGGCGGTCGCGCACCACCAGATAGGCGGCGATATGGCGGTCCATCGGTTCCGGCGGGCGAGCCGAGGATGCGGCAATTCGCTCCAGCGCCGGCAGCAATGCGCGGGGCGAGGTCACCATTTGCGCCCGCAGCATGGGGCTTAAACAATGCAAAGTGGAGTTAAGCTCGTACAGCGCCCGCTCGACGCCGCTGCCAAAAGCGGACTTTTCAATGACGCTGGTCAGCCGTTCGA
The DNA here is from genome assembly GCA_050248075.1 of Bdellovibrionales bacterium. Lineage (GTDB taxonomy): Bacteria > Pseudomonadota > Alphaproteobacteria > UBA9219 > UBA9219 > JBFWTA01. Next base: position 572 of record JBFWTA010000114.1, read on the forward strand.
ACTGCTGCGCCAGCGGAACCAGGTCGGTCTTGTATTGTTTATGCATCTCGACCCAAAAGCTTACCAGCATCGTACTGATGATATCGGCCAGGACGCCCGGATTACCGCCTGTCGAAAGCGTATGCGCCAGCATTCCCGCAATGCCGCCCGGCATAACCGCCAGCCCGCGATAGCGGATCGGCCCCGACGGATCGAGCGCCATGCATACCCGCGCTACGACCTGCTCCTCATAGTTCGAGCCCTTGCCGGCTTCCTTGGCGCTGGCGACGGCATCGGAAACCTCGTCGGCCACGTCATCATCGCCGAACGACCGGCGCAGCCACTTATCGAAGCTGCCGTTTTCAATGATCAGCGCGGCTTCCTGCACATGCTCGGAAAACGCCTTGGCCAGCGGGCGTAGCTGCCAGTATTCCTTGCCGGCAAATTCGATGTGGCGGCTCGAACGGCGGCCGGCATCGGAACTTTTGGGTGTCAGGCGTCTGCCGCCGAGCCATTGCTCGATATCCGCCGCCGTCCATCGCTGATGCGAGTCATCGCTCAGCAGCCCGCGCAGTATTTCGACCTGGGGCGCGGAAAGGCGATGATGACCGATAAGCGCATTGAACGTGCCTTGCTCCATTTTGGCCCGGACGACGGCGCGATCGTCCATTCCCTTAAATGGGTTATGCCCGAGAATAAACAGTCCCAGCGTCACGCCGAATGCATAGCAATCGTCCCCATGCGTTCCCGGCCCGCGCCCAAGGGGCATGGTCATGCCGCGTTCGATGGTTTCGAACATCGCGGGTTGATTAATGCCAGCCGGAGCGGACATGCAGTCGCCAAGCACAGGGGCCGTCGCACTGCCGAGGCGCCAAAAAATATTCGTGGGCCGTATCGCGCCATGCGCGACCCCCATGCGAAGGAGATCCAGCAGCCCATGCGCCATAGGCTGGATCAGGCGGCGGTGGATCACATCCTCGCTTAAGGGCGCATGCGCTTCGTCCATCGAGCGCATGAGGAGAGGCGCGGCCGGGCGTTGATAGGCAAAGGCGGAATAGCGAATGCCGTCTGCCCAAACAACCACCCCCGCATCGTAAAGCCGCATGAGAACCGGATTGTCCGTGCTTTTCATGCCGTTAACGAGATCGAGCCGCGCCGGCATGCCCGTATTGCAAATAATGGCAACCAGATCGGATCCCGCATCGCCCTTTACCCGCGCGGCAAAGGCCGGTCCTCCGGCCGAGTTATATTCCGGCAAGGGCGTGCCCGGGTAAATTTCTATACGCGTGCCAAGCAGTATCGCCTGGCCGCTGACATTCGGCCTGGAATTTTCGGCAGGCATTTGGGATGCGTGGTTGGGCTGGGCCATGGACTTGAATAATCAGACACGGGACGGCGGCCGCGAAAGCGGCGGAAATACCCTATGATTCAATGCTTAATATTTGGTTTTTAATCCGCGAACGGATCCCGCATGAGAATGGTATCGTCCCGTTCCGGGCTGGTGGATAACAGGATAACAGGCGCTTCGATCATTTCTTCCAGCCTGCGGATGTATTTAATGGCCTCGGAAGGCAGTTCCGCCCAGCTGCGGGCGCCGTGGGTGGTCCGGTCCCAGCCTTCGCAAATATCGTAGATCGGCTCCACGGAGGCCTGGGCCCCCTGCCCGGCCGGGAAATAATCGATTTCCTTGCCGTTCAGTTTATAAGCCCGGCAGATTTTAAGCTCCTTGATACCATCGAGCACATCGAGCTTGGTAAGAGCGATACCATCAATGCCGCCCGTCTTGACTGCCTGGCGTACCAGAACGGCATCGAACCAGCCGCAGCGCCGCTTGCGCCCCGTGACGACGCCGAATTCCTTGCCGACCTTGCCGAGGTGCTCCCCGACTTCGCCTCTGTCTTCGGAAGGGAAAGGCCCGGAACCGACCCGCGTCGTATAAGCCTTGCAAATGCCAAGAATACGGCCAACCGTTCTTGGCCCCACGCCCGAACCAGAAGCGGCCGTCGCGGCCACCGTGTTGCTGGAGGTCACGAACGGGTATGTGCCGTGATCGACATCGAGCATGGCGCCCTGCGCGCCTTCGAACAGCATAAGCTTTCCGGCCTGACGTTCCTCTTCCAGCCGCCGCCAGACAACAGAGGCATAAGGAAGAATTTTCGGCGTAAGCTCCTGAAGTTCGCGCAGCATCTGCGCCGGGTCGATCTCCGCCGCCCCCAGACCGCGCAGCAAGGCGTTGTGATGAACCAGCAAGCGCTCGATTTTTGCCTTCAGAATTTCCGGCTCCGAAAGATCGCAGACGCGAATGGCGCGGCGCGCTACTTTATCCTCATAGGCAGGACCGATACCGCGGCCGGTCGTGCCGAGCTTGTTATCGCCGCTGGCAGCCTCGCGCGCACGGTCGACCGCGCCATGGACAGGCAGGATCAGCGGGCAGTTTTCGGCGAGAATGAGATTATCGGGCGTTATGGCAACGCCTTTTTCCCGGATCGCATCGATTTCCTTGAGCAGTGCCCAGGGATCGACCACCACACCGTTACCAATAACCGACAGCTTGCCCGAACGCACCACCCCGGACGGCAGAAGGCTTAGTTTGTAGGTGACGCCGTCGATGACAAGGGTATGGCCTGCGTTATGCCCGCCCTGGAAGCGCACAACGACATCTGCGCGGTTCGACAGCCAGTCGACGATTTTACCCTTGCCCTCGTCGCCCCATTGGGCGCCCACTACCACGACGTTTTTCATTGTCCTGTTTTCGCCTTATCCCAATGTGCCTTGAGCGCATCCACCAGAACGCCCGGATCGGTGTCATCGGGGAATGTCGTCACGAATTTTCCTTTGGGATCCATTAAATAAATCAGCGTGGAATGATCCATGAGATACTGATTATCATCTACGAAATCCCCTTTGGCGTAATAAACCTGATATTCTCGCGCCACGGCCGCGATCTGATCCGGTGTGCCGGTCAGGGCCACGATTTTGGGACTAAAGCTCGCGGCGTATTCCTTGAGCTTGGCCGGCGTATCACGCTCGGGATCGATGGTGATAAAAATGGGCTGAACCTGTTTTGCGTCCGGACCAAGCGCATCAAGCGCATGCGCCATGCTTTCAAGTCCGGTCGGACACAGGTCCGGGCAATACGTATAACCGAAATACACCAATAGATATTTACCGAGATAATCCGTCTCATGCACGGTTCGGCCATATTGGTCGGTCAGGGTAAAAGGGCCGCCGATCGAACCGGAGGACGGATGCATGGCGGCCTCGCGCATCTCCATGCGCTGGACTTCTTCCTTGCCCTGTTGCCAGACGACCAGGCCAGCGGCAACGAGCAGCCCGAGAACGAAAGCCAAGGCAATCTGCGTCAGACGCAGTTTGCTGAGAATCTGCTTCTTGGTTTCGCCTTCGGGATGGTGGGGATGCGGGTGTTTGTGTTTAACCATAACGGCATATTAGCCGCCGCTTATGGAAAGGCCAAGTCATTATGAGGCCCAGGAAAGCAGAATTTCCGGCGCTTTCGGAATAGGCTACAGCACGCCCAGCATGCTTGCCACCAGTGGATGGCGGACGATGTCCTTGTCAGTCAGGCGAACGACGCCGATACCAGGCACAGGTTCCAGCTTCCTGGCGATTTCGCGAAAGCCCGACATGCCTTCGAGCAGGTCGCTCTGGTCAGGGTCGCCGGTAAGCACCATGGTCGAATGCCAGCCGAGCCGCGTAAGCAGCATCTTGATTTGGGTATAGGTGCAGTTCTGCGCCTCGTCGATCACGACGAAAGCATTGTTGAGCGTACGGCCGCGCATATAGCCGATAGGCGCAATTTCGATACTGCCATCTGCAATGCACTGCTTAAGGCGCTTGCCACCCATGCGGTCATTCAGGGCGTCATAGAGAGGCCGGAGATAGGGAGCCATTTTTTCCTGGATGTCGCCTGGCAGGAAGCCCAAAGTCTCGCCGGCTTCGACGGCCGGTCTGGCCAGAATGATGCGGTCGACACGGCCGGCCTCGAGGGCTTCGACGGCGGCACTGATGGCAAGATAGGTTTTGCCCGTACCGGCGGGACCTACAGCCACGACAAGGCTGTTTTTTGCCATCGCTTCGAGCAGAAGCGACTGGTTGGAATTCTGCGGCTTGATTTTTCGGATGTAACTTTGATCGCGCCGGTTAAAAGCCGGCTGGTTCAAGGGATCCCAGGCCGATTGGCTGGTATATAAGGGTTCTACGTTATGCGATGCTTCGTTGCGGTTTGAATGGTCATAATGACGCCGCTTCGACATCCTTACCTCGCTCCTGTCCGGGTGACGGCCGGACGCCGGTTGCCGGCAACGCAAGATGCGCCTGCCGTGAAACTGCTTTTATGGATGCTGGGTTTAAGGTCAAAAAGGCGGCCGAGCTGCAAATGAGCCTGACGGGTGAGATGGATGTCAGTATCTTGCTAATCCTCGGTTCCTCCACATCATTTCCCGGTATCAGGGGCCCGGGATTCTTTTGGCCTTAGCCATAGCTTACGATTCTAAAGTTAATTATTAATTAGGGGATTTCAAGGGCCAAATTAAGGCATTTCATGTGCAGGAATATCAAGCCATTGCCGCTTTGCAGCAGTCATATTCACAGGCTTTGCTTGACATATGCCCCATGAAATCTCTACTTTGCGCGGCTAATTTAATTGCGTCAGGATTAAACTATGAAAGTCGCCAATTCGCTCAAGTCGCTCAAAAAGCGCGAAGCCAACTGCCGTGTCGTGCGCCGCAAGGGCCGCGTCTACGTTATCAACAAAAAAAACCCGCGCTATAAAGCGCGTCAAGGCTAACTCCCGCCCAACCGCCGTTGCACCGAATCTCGTGCTCCGCCAGAATGACGGCGAAGCGCGTTTCTGCGTCAAATATCCGCAACCCGTGAAGGTCCCGCATGGCGGATTTACCCGAGGATACCCGCCCGTCGCCGGATGCTTTGCTGGAAGAAGCGAACCGTCAGACCCGAGGTAAATTCAAGATATTTCTGGGCGCGGCACCGGGCGTCGGCAAGACATACGCCATGCTGCGCGCGGCCCAGGCGCGCAAAACGGAAGGCATTGATGTCGCCGTAGGTGTGGTGGAAACGCACCAACGCAGCGAAACGGAAAGCCTGCTGGTCGGGCTGGAGGTAATTCCACGTTTGAAACTCGAATACCGCGGGATCGATTTTCAGGAACTCGACCTCGACGCGGTTTTAAGACGCCGTCCTCAACTGGTGCTCATTGACGAGCTTGCTCACTCGAATATTCCCGGCACACGGCATCTTAAACGGCATCAGGATGTCGAGGAAATTCTCGACGCCGGTATCGACGTCTATTCCACATTGAATGTTCAGCATATCGAAAGTCTTAACGACATAGTCGCAAAAATTACCGGCGTCACAGTGCGCGAAACGGTGCCGGACGGCATTCTGGAAAAAGCGGATTCCATCGAACTGATCGATTTGACTCCGGAAGAACTTCTGCAACGCCTCAAGGAAGGCAAGGTTTACATTCCCGAACAGGCGCGGCTGGCAATGAGCCGGTTTTTTACGACCGGCAATCTTACCGCCCTGCGGGAACTTGCCCTGCGCCAGGCGGCCGAACGCGTTGACGAGCAGATGGCGCATTATATGCGCAAGCACGCCATCGCCGGTCCATGGCCGGCAAGCGAACGCATCCTTGTGTGTATTTCAAGCGATGGCCAAGCCCCTGCCTTGATCCGGACCGCCAAACGAAGCGCCGAGCGGCGCGGCGTGCCCTGGCTAGCTGTTTATGCCGAAACCCACCACCATGCCAAACTTACGGAGACGGCCCGCGCCGAAGTGACCCGCGCCCTGCGGCTGGCTGAAAGCCTGGGCGGCGAGACGATGACGGTGGCCTGCGAGGATATCGCCATCGAGGTCCTCCGTATCGCCCGCGACCGCAATGTGAGTGTGATCATTATCGGCAAGTCGGTGCGTTCGCTCTGGTCGCGGCTCATGCGGCCTTCGGTGGCGGCTGCGCTGCTCGAACACGGCGGCGATTTCGATATTCTGGTAATGAGCGGCAGCAAGGAAAGCAAACCGACGGTTAAAACGGAATCCGAGTCCGCCCATCGCTCGCGGTTTGGTCATGTCGACTGGCAGTCCTATGCCGAAGTCGCGCCGGCCGTGGGCATCGCCACAATTATCGCCAGCGGCGTCGGCACCATCACCGATCTTCCGACGCTTACGCTGATATATCTCATCATGGTGCTGCTGATTTCTGTGGATCGAAATCTAAAACCATCGCTGTTCGCAAGCGGCCTGAGCTTTCTGGCGCTTTTCTTCTTCTTCACGCCGCCGCGTTTTTCGTTTTCCGTGGCCCGATATGAAGATTTTCTCACCCTTGTTTTCTTTCTTGTCGTTGCCGTTGTGGCAAACGTCATCGGATCGCGCCTGCAAAAGCAGATCGAAATTACCCGCCAAAGCGCGCGGCGAACCCAGGCGCTTTACGATTTCAGCAAAACCATCGCCGCCGCAGCCACCCTCGATAACGTGGCGCAGACGGTCGTGCATCACGTATCCGCCACGCTCAGGACGCACACAGCCCTGCTCCTTCCCAGCGGCGAGCGCGTGGAGGTGAGCGCTATTGACCCGGAAGACACCAAGCTCGATACAGCCTCCACGGCGGCTATGGACTGGGCATGGCGCCATGGACGGCCGGCAGGCCTGAATTCCGATACGCTACCGGGGGCCGCCTACTATGGCATCCCGTTAAGGGCTAACAGCGAAACGGTTGGCGTTCTGGCTGTCCGCCCGGTTGAAACGCATACGCTTTCACCGGATCAGGAGCATCTTCTGGCCAGCATCGCTAGCCAGGCCGCCGTTGCCGTGCAACGAACCCGCCTTGCCACCGATATCGAGGAAGCCCGGCTGCAGACCGAAACCGAACGCCTGCGTGCCAGCCTGCTTTCGTCCATCAGCTATGATCTGCGCACACCGCTTGTGGCCATTCTCGGTGCAACGACAAGTCTGCGCGATTATTGGGATAAATTCGACGACCGTGCCCGCCGCGATTTGTTTACGACAATCGAGGAGGAAGCCGATCGGCTCAACCGTTTTGTGCAAAACCTTCTCGACATGACGCAGCTGGTATCCGGCGCGCTTAAGCTCCGGCGCGAGCCGACCGATGTGCAGGATCTGGTCGGCCTTGCCCTGACCCGCCTGCGCAAGCAAATCGAAGGCCGGCCTCTGCGCCTGGACGTTCATGACGATCTGCCGCCCATCGACGGCGATCTTTCGATCCTGGAGCGCGTGCTGGTCAATATTCTCGATAATGCCATGAAATACGCGCCCGGAAGCGAAGCCATCACCATTACCGCGCGACGCGAGGCGCATTATGTCCGCATTACCATTACCGACCGCGGACCCGGCATTC
>JBFWTA010000115.1:0-7893 GCA_050248075.1 Bdellovibrionales bacterium
TATCTGGTCTTTCCGCCTTCGCCAAAGGCTTCGTCACCATGGCCGCGCTGATCATGGCCATCGGCGTGCAGAATGCCTTTGTGCTGCGCCAGGGGCTGAAGCGCGAGGCGGTTTTCACGGCGGCGACGATCTGCTTTTTCGGCGACATGCTGATGGTGGTTCTGGGCACGGCGGGGCTTGGGGCTCTGTTCGCGGCGTCGCCGGTGCTGAGCCTTGTCATCGCCTTCGGCGGCGCGGCGTTTCTTTTGTACTATGGCATACGTTCGCTGATCGCCGCGAAGCATGCCAAAGGCCTCGATCTCGGTTCCGCCGCCAAGGTGTCGCGCGCGTCGGTCGCGCTGACGGCGGCGGCGGTCAGCTTTCTGAACCCGCACGCCATTCTCGATACCGTCGTTCTGATCGGCGGTCTGGCGGGGCGCTACGCCGAACCCGCGCGCTCGCTCTGCGCCCTCGGCGCCATTACGGCCTCTGCTCTCTGGTTTTACGGCATCGCCTACGGCGCCCGCGGGCTGGCCCCGGTGCTGACAAAACCCAAAATCTGGCGGCTGATCGACCTGATTATCGGTATCATGATGCTGTCGTTGGCTTTTGGCCTGGCGAGGGATGGACTTAAGCAGTTCCATATGTATTTTTAATATGTCTCCTGTAACGACATGCTCATGAAGCGAAAAGGCAAAAAGAAAAATAGATTTTCGCGCTACTTTGCTCGCGCCGCCCAATGGACCGCTCGGCAATGCGGCCGCCCGCGCGCCTTCATGCTGGCTTGCGGGGTGGTCGTGCTTTGGGCAGTGCTGGGCCCTGTATTCGGATTCTCCGATACCTGGCAGCTCGTCATCAACACCGGCACGACCATCGTCACGTTCCTGATGGTCTTCCTCATCCAGAACACCCAGAACCGCGACACCGAGGCGCTCCAGCTTAAACTCGACGAACTCATCCGCGTCACCGAACCCGCCCGCAACCGCCTTATGGCACTCGAAGAACTCACCGAAGAAGAAATGGACCTCGTGAAATGCGAACTCCTCAAACTCGCAAGAGAAGCGAAGGAGGTGGAGTTGTCGGTGGGGAAAAAGAGCAGGTGAATTCTTATTCTTCCGGTTTCCCGGAATGTTTATGTATCAATTGGACACGACTTTTATCAGCGAGGTTTTGGATCTTCTGGCCTCTTGACGCGGCCATTACGTGGTCTATTTCTCATTAGCCTATTTAAAACGAAGTCCTCATCCCAACCATAATATTTCAACACTTGCTGGACACGGCCTGCAGTCAATGCATAATTTTCATATTTACCCTCTTTGCCATTATTCTCTAAATAGGTAGCGATACCACGACGAAGATGCATCATCCGTTGAGTCGTAGCCCCAAATCCCGAAGCCCTGCGCGAAATAATTCTGATGCCAGCGCGTTGTTTGGCAGCGGCAGCTTCCTCGATCGGATCATCCTTCTTAGGATATTGCTGTAACCGATAGATATCCAACATACGGGCATCTTCTTTAAGTGCTTCGACAAATGCGTCTTGCCGAATATAGTCGTCATCCCACCCAAAATGATTATATACCTCCTGAACACGATCCGCGTTCAAGATATGGGAGCCGTATGTTGCTTCTTTATTATTGCTTTCTAGATAGGCAGCAACACTGCGGCGAAGATTCCCCATTCGTCTGCCTGAGGACTCATATCCTGGAGCCCTCTGAGGAATGATTTTGATGTTGGCGCGTTGTTCGGCAGCGGCAGCTTCCTCGTTAGGGTCCTCCTTAGTGGGGTGTTGCTGCAACCGAAAGGCATCCAATGCATAAGCGTCTCTTCTAATCGCTTCTACAAAAACGTCTTGCTGTACATAATTGTCATCCCAGCCATAATGGTCATATACCTGCTGAATACGTTCCGCGTTCAAGATATGGGAACCATGTTCTCTTTCTTTATTATTGCCCTTTAAATAATCACCAATACTGCGACGAAGTCGCCCCATGCGTTGAGCAGTAGACTTAAATCCCGGAGTCTTGCGAGGAATAATTTTGATGCCAGCGCGTTGTTTGGCAGCGGCAGCTTCCTCGATCGGATCATCCTTCTTAGGATATTGCTGTAACCGATAGATATCCAACATACGGGCATCTTCTTTAAGTGCTTCGACAAATGCGTCTTGCCGAATATAGTCATGATCCCATCCAAAGTGATTATACACCTGTCGAACACGTTCAGTAGTCAAGAGATAGTGGCCATATTTTCCATCTTTGCTATCTGCTTCCAACCATGCAGCTATACCGCGGCGCAAATCCCCCATTCGCTCACTTGTGGTCTCAAGTCCCAAAACCCCGTGAGGTACGATTCTGATGCTGGCACGTTGTTCGGCAGCGGCAGCCTCCTCGCTAGGATCACTCTTCGCGGGATATTGTTGCAAGCGATAGGCGTTGAGCACTGCTGCATCCTCTTTAAGTGCTTCAACAAAAGCATTCTGCTGAACAAAGTTGTCATCCCAGCCGAAGTGCTCATATACTTGCAGCACACGGTCAGTTGTTAATACATAAGTCCCATATCTTCCCTCTCTACCATCGTCCTCCAACCAAGCAGCGATATCGCGGCGGAGTTTACCCATTCGCCTGCCCGTGGACTCATACCCTGAAGTTAGCTCAGGAATGATTCTGATTTTGGCCCGTTGCTCGGCGGCTATGGCTTCTTCACTAGGAACATCCTTTGAGGGAAATTGCTGCAACCGATATGCCTCCAGTGCCTTTGCATCAAACAAAAGCTTATCAATAAAATCCGTTTCAGGATTAATTTCTCGCCATGTCGCGACTTCGATTTGATCCTGAAAGCCGGTAAAGAGTTCGGGCGGAATATCGAGTTCAATAACTTTTTGCGCCGGCCCTTTTCCTGGACCGCTTGTGCCGCGCGTCATCTGATTTTTTAAGATCGGGTCCATATCTGCCAGACGATCCAGAATATCGATGACGGGACGGAAAGCCCCCTTAATCGTTTCCGGCATTATTTGCTGCACGTCGGCATCGGCGCGATTGGCAAAAGATGGCAGCATGACCGGGACGATGATTGTGGCTACTTTGCCTCCCCTGTAACGTAGAGCCCGTCCGCTGGCCTGAACGACATTTTCTCCGCTGCTCATGGGATCGTTGAAACTTACGGCATCAATGCTTGGTTCATCGGCGCCGAATATGAAAAGCCTGGCGTTGCTAACTTCCGTTTCCGTGGCGTTATGAAGGTGAGCCATCGAGGCTTTTCGTTTGGCGGGGAGATCATAGGAACTGATGGATACAGCTTTGTCCGATTGCGAAAGATGGGGGAAATGTTCCGGATATTTTTTGCAGGCATTTAATATGTCCGCATATAGATTGGCTGAAGTTACGTTGCGCAAAAACCCTAAAGGCTTTTCAATCCCGTATTTGTTTTTGGCGCGTTCCAAAGCAACAACTTGGCTCACAAGCCTCAGAATTTGTTCCGGCTTGGCCCTGTGTCCCACATCCTCCAATATCTCGCGATAAGGAGAAACCTTCGCGAGATCAGGGCTGAATTTGGGATCGGTGACAAAGGATAGAACAATTCTGTAGGGCGCGATTTCATGATGCGCGGCTGCTTTATTGATCGACCATGGGTCGGGTTTGCCGTTGTCATCAACCAAGATATGGCCACCATAAATTTCTTCGTTATCCATGGAAAACTCCAGCCCCTCGCGCGTGTAGTGCCGGACCGTGGCTGTCGTGAATAAACGCTGGTTGATTTTAATATTTTCATCATGCAGCGCATGCGTATACCGGTTGGATTGTCCGCCCGTGGCTGTCATTTGTGCTTCGTCAAAGACGCCAAAATCTGCCGCGACACCGGCCTTCTTTTGCCCTTCGCCATAAACCGGCGCAGAGGCATAGGTGCAAAAAACGACTTTGCGGCCCGGCTGTTTCAGAAAGGCAGCAATTTCATTCGGGTCGGTGCTGACGGTTGTTTGTCCTTTTGAGTTTCTGGCTTCTTCGACCAGTTCCACAAATTCTTCTGCAGGCAGCGACCCGGCAGCGGACAAAAGTTTGGCTTCACCCCGAAAATCGCCTTCACGGTCCGTGTCCTTCTCGGAACAAACGCACAAAATTTTGGCCTGGGTCGTTGGCAGCCATTTCAAATAATCATCGCGCCATTGTTTGACCAAATGGATGTAGGGTGAAAAGACCACCGTCAAATCTTCATGCCGCAATTCGGTTATCACCGCGCAAGCCACGGTCTTGCCCGAGCCGCAGCACATCCAAAGAATCCCGCGGTCATTATCCGCAAAGTGATCGATAGCTTTATCAATCGCGAGTGTTTGCCCGGCCCGTAAGTTTGCGGGCAAATCAGTCAAAACAGGAAATTCGTTTAAAGTCTCACTCATCTAAAAATCTCACTTACAATTAGCGGCTCTATTGCAATGCCGACTTTCTCTGCCTGTTTAAAGCAGACGGAAGTACAGTCTTTACCTTCTTAAGCGTAACCGATGGTAGCGCAAATGGTCTATAGCCAGGAAGGCGGTTGATACTTGCTTATTACCTACCCATTTCCGGCAACATTTTCCAAAAAGTGTTAAATTATTCGGCTATCCGAATATTCCGGTCCGAAATATGAGCAAAATCGAATAATCAGGTACCGGTTTATGCGGTTTTCCGAATAAAATACGGCTGCCCAAAACAGGTAGTGCATACGAAGGCATGCAAATGTTTCACGCGCTCCACTTGTTGCGATCTCAAAACTGAACGCCTGTCAGGCCGCTTCCAGCACCGTATGTCCGGCTCTGCGAATGGCCGTCAGGGCCGTGTCGCAGTGGGCGGCTTTGATGAGGATGTAGTCGGTGGTGAATGTCGACAGGGCAACAATCGACACGCCGGCATCTGCGAGCGGGTTGGCAACCTGCGTGAGGATTCCCGTCAGCGCGAAATCGAAAGGGCCGACAAATTCGATGGCGAGGAAGCCGTGTTCGGTCTTCACATTTTCCGGCACGAGGGCCGTCGGGCAAATAAGCGTTGCCTCGTCGCGCGTGCGAAAAAAATACGTGAATGGTTGTGTAAGAATACTTGCGGGCGCCGCCACATCGGACGGCAGCTGGCACAGGCTGATCGGCTCTTCGTAAACTCGAAGAGTGAGACCCATTATTCCGCCGCTTCCACCTTGTCCCGCTGCGATGCCGCGTGGATTTTTTCGGCGTGGATTTTGTTGAGGGCGTCTTGCACATGGCGGCTGAAAACATATTCGGCCGGGCGCTGTTGCGACAGGTCGATATCCTGGGCCATTGCGCCTTCCGTTTTCGGGCCGAGCATCGAGACGATGAAGGCCTTGATCGGATTACGGACGGCGGCATTGGCCGCCGTGGGTTCGTAGCCGCAATGGACCATGCAATCGGCGCATTTTTCGTATTTGCCGGTGCCGTATTTGTCCCAGTCGGTGGTTTCCATCAGCTCGCCGAATGTTTTCGCGTAGCCTTCGCCGAGCAGATAACAAGGCCGTTGCCAGCCGAAGACGTTGCGCGTCGGGTTGCCCCAGGGCGTGCATTCATAGCTTTCGTTGCCGGCGAGGAAATTCATGTACAGCGACGATTGGCTGAAACGCCATTTCGCCTTGCCCTGTTTCACGCGCTCCTTGCCGAGGCGGAAGATGTCGCGGAACATATTCTTGGTGGTTTCGCGGTTCAGGAAATGGCCCTGGTCCGGCGCGCGCTCATAGGCGTAGCCCGGCGAGACGGTGATTGCGTTCAGGCCGATTTCCATCATATGGTCGAAGAAATTCGCCATGCGTTCGGGGTTGGCATTGTTGAACAGCGTCGCGTTGATGTTGACGCGGAAGCCTTTGGCAATCGCCGCCTTGATGGCCTTTTCCGCTTTGACGTAAACGCCATCCTGGCAGACCGAACGGTCGTGATCGTCCTTGCCGCCGTCCAGATGCACCGACCATGTGAAGTACGGTGAAGGCTCGTACTGATCCATTTTCTTTTCCATCAGCAGCGCGTTGGTGCAGAGATACACGTAACGCTTCTGCGCGATCAGGCCCTTGACGATCTGGTCCATCTCGCGATGAAGCAGGGGCTCGCCGCCGGGGATCGACACGATGGGCGCGCCGCATTCGTCGGCCGCCTTGAGGCATTCCTCGACTGACAGACGTTGGTTCAGAATTTCATCCGGATAATCGATCTTGCCGCAGCCCGCGCAAGCGAGGTTGCAGCGGAACAGCGGCTCCAGCATCAGCACGAGCGGATAACGCTTATTGCCCTTCAGCTTTTGCTTCAGGATGTAAAGACCGACATCGAATTGCTGGCGAAGAGGAACGGACACAATAGACCTCGTTGTCTGAGAAGAGAGGGGTCAGGCGGCGGACGTGGCGGTTTCGCTGCCGGAGGGTTGCTGCGTACGCCCTTGCGCCTTGGTCAGCGACAGGGGCAGGCGGAAATGGACATTTTCTTCAACGCCGGGCAGTACCGAGACTTCGACCGGCTCGATCTGCCGCAGGCGTTCGATCAGTTCCTGAACCAGCCGTTCGGGCGCGGAGGCGCCGGCGGTAATGCCGACATTGGCCTTGCCCTTGACCCAATCGACATTGAGATGTGAGGCATCCTCGATCAGATAGGCCGGCACGCCGACTTCTTCCGCGCGCTCGCGCAGGCGGTTGGAATTGGAGCTGTTATGTGCGCCGATCACCAGCACCACATCCACATGCTTCGACAGCTCGCGCACGGCGACCTGGCGGTTCTGCGTGGCATAGCAGATATCCTTTGTGGCCGGGCCGACGATGGCCGGGAAACGCGCCTTGAGCGCGTCGATCACCAGCTTGGTATCGTCGACGCTCAATGTCGTCTGGGTGATATAAGCCAGCTTTTCAGGGTCCTTGATCTGAAGGTTTGCGACATCCTCCACCTCGGAAATGAGGTGTACGCCGCCGGGGATCCGGCCCATCGTGCCTTCGATTTCCGGATGGCCTTCATGGCCGATCAAAATGATCTCGCGGCCCTGCTTGGCGTAGCGCTGGCCTTCGGTATGAACCTTGGACACCAGCGGGCAGGTGGCGTCGATAACCTGTAGCCCGCGGCCCTTGGCATGCGTTTCGACATCCTCGGCAACGCCGTGGGCGCTGAAAATCGTCACGGCTCCTTTGGGGACATCGTCGGTTTCTTCGACAAAAATAACACCCTTGGCGGCCAGGTCCTTAACCACATGCGGATTGTGCACGATTTCATGGCGCACATAGATCGGCGGACCGAACTTATCGAGCGCCTGCTCGACAATTTCGATTGCGCGCTCGACGCCGGCGCAAAAACCACGTGGCTGGGCCAGAACTACTTTCATATATATGCCTTGCTGTTTCCAACTAACTTGCGCAAACGCGGAATGTAGGGTTTGACCGGCTCCTTGTAAACGGGAACCGCTTCCTTTTATTTGCAAACCCGCGTTTTTGCTTGTGTTTTTTGGTATCCGAACCGCTTTTTTAACCTAATGCGGCCATTTCGACACGGATTTGCTGAAGATTTTGGTTAATGCGCAGCATTTCATATGCGATCCGGAATGGATTTTACAAGACTTATCAAATTCGAATCGGGCGATCCTCAGCCTCCGATTCAGAATCAGATGGTCTCTTTATGCCGGGAGATACGATCGTGAGCCCTCCGTAGCCAGGCGCCCCACCGGATTCGATTTTCTAACGCATGTGAAAAAAATGCGTGAGCATGCAGCCATTTAAAGAGTTATTATGCCAGGAGCATGGTTTTGAACCCAGTGTTGAAGAGGAGGAGCGAGCGGCGATCTGCCTAAATTTTGCGCACAAATTGTTCATCCTGAAAGCGGCTGGATAAAAAAGAAATTAAATTGCTCGGTTTTGAGTGGATGGATTCAACAGCAGATTCAATTATGCAGCACGCTTAACCGCACCTCGTTTCGGACT
>JBFWTA010000116.1:0-7863 GCA_050248075.1 Bdellovibrionales bacterium
ATAATCTCCATTGGACATTTGATGGATGTAATATTCGATTGCAGTTTTAGACATATTATTATTTCCATATCCGTTTGAAATTAATTTTTACCGGTGAGATATGTTATAGATGAAATACATGAAAATGATTCACGTCTTAACCGTTTGATATATATAAATATATCAACATATAACGTTGATTATTTCGGCCTAAACGCCGCCCCGCAGAAACTCGCAAGAGCCTGCCGCAATTCCTCGTTCTCGATGTCTTTGACGGCTGCATGCAGGGCAGGAAGATATTTCGGGTCATGCACAGGATGGTCACTGGCAGGGAGGTCGGGGACTGAATAAATCGATTCAAACACAATCTTGCTGATCGGCTCGTAGCCGAAGTAATCGGTGATGCGCTGGCGGATCTGGCCGATCTTGAAGGTAAATTCCATCGCGAGGCCCTTGGGCAGGCGCACCACGAGCGTACCGCCGCTGCGTTGGGCTTCTTTCTGGCGCGGGGGGAAAGAAATTTTGACAGGCGTCGTGACGCGCGCATACTCGGTGCCGACAATTTCAGGCCAGCGGTCGAGCAGGATGGCATAAAGCGACCAGTCCTTGCCAAGCGCCTCGCGGGCAATTTTATCGACGGCGGCGGAGATGGTGCGGGGAAGATACATGAAAAAGAGTGTGGCGCTGAAAAAAGGGAAAGTCAAAAAGGGTTCGGGGCCCGGGGTTCGGGGTTCGGAAAAATCATTATCCCGAGCCTCGAACCCTGATCCCCTAGCCCTTCTGCGCTGGTACGACCGTCATCGCCGTGTCCTGCCGTGGCGGGCCTTGCCGGGAATCGCGCCGGACCCTTATGCGGTGTGGTTGTCGGAAATCATGCTGCAGCAGACGACCGTCGGAACGGTCGGGCCGTATTATCAAAAATTTCTGTCCCGATGGCCGACCGTCGCGCATCTGGCGAAGGCGCCGCGCGGCGAGGTACTGAAGATGTGGGCCGGCCTCGGCTATTACCGCCGCGCGCATTTGCTGCATGATTGCGCCAAAAGGATCGTAAAAAATTACGGCGGGCAGTTTCCTCGCACGGAAGGCGAATTGCTGGCGCTGCCCGGCTTTGGTCCCTATACGGCGGCGGCCGTCGCGGCGATCGCCTTCGACCGGCGCGCGAATGTCGTGGACGGCAATGTCGAGCGCGTGATCGCGCGCGTCGACGCCATACGCACGCCCTTGCCGCAGGCAAAACCGGAAATCCGCGCGGCGGCGGCGCGGGTGCTGCCGGATGCGCGCTTCGGCGATTACGCGCAGGCGCTGATGGATCTCGGCGCCACGATCTGCACGCCGCGCAATCCGAAATGCGGTTTATGTCCTCTGGCGCAGGCTTGTCGCGCGCGCGCGATGGGCATCGAGGAAGAACTGCCGCGGCGCGTCAAGGCAAAAACCAGGCCGGTGCGCCGCGCCATGGCCTTTGTCGCCGTCAACGATAAAAACGAAATATTTCTGCGCCGCCGCCCGCAGGGAGGATTGCTGGGCGGCATGATGGAGATACCAAGTTCCGAATGGTGCCAGGCGGCGGCTCCGGAACTATCGCAAGTTATGAAGGCCGCTCCCATCCCGGCGCGGTGGCATGTGCTGCCCGGCAGCATCGTGCATGTGTTTTCTCATTTTGCTTTGGAAATGCAGGTCGCGCTGGCGCGCGCGGGGAACATGCGGGCCGGTGGCCGCTGGGTTGCCCTGCAAAAGCTGGATAAGGAGGCTTTGCCCAGCGTGATGCGTAAAATAGTGCAACATGCGCGCGATGCCTTATAATATAATAAGTTTCCATCCCGATTCCGGCGGCTGGCCCATGATCGCACGTTTCGTTTTTCTGTTCGCACTTGTCCTGCTCGCGGCGCCCGCTCGCGCCGACGATTATTCAAAGACGACTTTCGAAAATTACGCCAAGGCGCTCGTGCGCTATAACGCTTTCGATATCAAGGACGATGCGCTGCTCGACGATTACGCCATCATCACCGATTGCGACCTTGTCAAAAGTCTTTACGACAACGATTTCCAGTGGAGCCAGGTGAGATCGATCATCCGGGATTCGCTCAAGATGAATCTGGCTTCGTTCCCGACGGGGTTTCATTACGATTCCCAGGTTCAACTCGAACGTTACGATTTCAAGAACAAGACATTTCGTTTCACGCATAAGTCGATGATCAATGCGGTCAACTCCTTTACCCTGAATTTCAATTCGCTCGCGGAGTGGAATTGCGGCGGCAAGGAACTGAAACACCTTCCCTACACCTATACGCTTGTCGTCGGCACGCCGGTTACGATCGGCGGGCTGCCTTTCTCGGAAGAGGACGCCAATGCCTTGCTCAAGCGTCTTGAATCGGAAGGCAATGTGAGCCGAGTGCTTTACGTGCGGTTCAATATACGCGTGCTGTATATCGATCCCATACGGCGGTCGCGCGTCGCATCCGAGCAGCAGGCCTATACCCAGGCCGGGACGCGCGCGGGCCGCACAATACGCATGGACGGTCGCCTGGATTCCGTCGATTTCTTCGAAGACAAGGAACATACAAGGCTTATTTACAGCTATACGCCTTAAGCCCGGCTCTGTTGCTTTCCGAATTCCGCGCGAACGCGCTGGCGCAACAGGTCGATGGGGGCGGGGCCGCCCTTGCCGGTATCGTAGTACCAGAACGTCCAGCCGTTGCAGGCGGGGAGTCCCTGGACCATGGCGCCGACTTTGTGAATCGATCCGCGAATTTCATCGCCCCGTTTCGAGGCCAAGAGGGTGGCGTCGGCTTTAACGCGCGCCTTGTGGCGCTGGCGCTCGTCGAACAGCACTTCGCCCGGCTGGATGAGGCCGCGCTCCAGCAGAATGCCGAAAGGAATGCGCGGCTCGTCGCGTTTGGCGTTGGTAACAAGAAATTCATTGGAAGCCGCGGCATCGATTTCGGCGATGCGCCTTTCCGCGTAGCGGGCATAGGTTTTTTCGCGCTCGATGCCGATGTAATGGCGGCCGAGCCGCTTGGCGACGGCGCCCGTGGTGCCGGAACCGAAAAACGGATCGAGTATGATATCGCCCGGCTTGGTGGATGAAAGCAACACGCGATAAAGCAGGGATTCCGGTTTTTGCGTCGGGTGGGCCTTGTCGCCGTCATCGCCCTTCAGGCGTTCCCTGCCGCTGCAGATGGGCAGCATCCAGTCGCTGCGCATTTGCTTTTCATCGTTGAGGTTTTTCATGGCTTCGTAGTTGAAGCAGGGGCGGGCATCTTTGGACGGCGAGGCCCAGATCAGCGTTTCATGCGCGTTGGTAAAACGCTTGCCGTGGAAATTCGGCATCGGGTTGGATTTGCACCAGATGATATCGTTTAAAATCCAGTAGCCCAGATTTTGCAGGATGGCGCCGACGCGAAAGATGTTGTGATAGCTGCCGATCACCCACAGGCATCCGTCGGGCTTCAGCACGCGTTTGGCGGCTTTCAGCCAGTCATGGGTGAATTGATCGTAGGAAGCGAAGTCGCTGAATTTGTCCCAGTCGTCGTCGACGCCGTCGACGCGGGAATTGTCGGGCCGGTGAAGCTCGCCGCCGAGCTGAAGATTGTAGGGCGGGTCGGCAAAGATCGCGTCGACGGAATGAGCGGGAAGCTCATTGAGGATGCGGATGCTGTCGCCGACAAGAATGCGGTCGAGGGGCAGGGTGGTCGCGGATATGATTGTTTTGGCGGCTTTTGGCATGGCGGGCGACAGTTATTCATACGCCCGTTAATTTCAGGTAAAAATTATCCAAAGCACCTTTTGGATCATCCGGTTAAAAGCGATAGTTGCGCCACTGGTGCAAAAGAATCACGATGCCAGATGGTCGGCCCCAGGCGTTGAAGCGCCGCGAGATGCTCCGGTGTCGCGTAGCCGCAGTTGTTTTCCCAGCCATAGCCGGGGTGTTCCTGGGCCAGTTTTTTCATCAGGCGGTCGCGGGTGACCTTGGCGATGATCGAGGCGACGGCGATGGACAGGCATTTGTCGTCGCCGCCCACGATCGCCACGGCCGGACAGGCCAGTTGCGGCGGTATCCGGTTGCCGTCGACCAGAGCCATGTCGACGGTGAGCTTCAACCCGTCGATGGCGCGTTTCATCGCCAGCATGCTGGCCCATAAAATATTGTAGCGTGAAATTTCCTTTACATTGGCTTCGGCTATGGCGTAGCGGCACAGTTGGGTGAGCGGAACAAAAAGGTCCTCGCGCGCCTGGGGGCTCATTTTTTTGCTGTCGCGGATTTCATTTTTGATGCCGCCGGGAAATTTTGCCGGAAGGATGACCGCGGCGGCCATGACAGGGCCGGCCAGCGGCCCGCGGCCGACTTCATCGACACCGCAAACGATTTTACCGAGATGCGCTCCGTGCTGGCGTTCGTAAAGATGGCTTGGCATGTTGCTTTCACTGTTTTTTGGAATCTTTGATTTCAGGCCGGCCGCATGACAACACGTAAAACGCAGCGCAGCAAATGATTCCACTTACGCAACAACGGCAAGAAGTTGTGTTATGTAAGCAACAGGGCGGGTTGAAGCGAAGACGAAATGACAATGCAAAAAAAATTTGAAGAAAAAATTACGGCGCAGGACGAATGGGTTAGGGTTAATAGCAGGCTTCGAAAGCTGGAGCAAAGCCATTCCATCGAATAAAAATATGTTGTTCGGCGGCGGCGCTTCGATGTAGGATGATTTCACTGCTTGAGCCGTGCGCCAGAATGGCGCGCTTTAAAAGGAGCCTCGGGTGCGAGCGAAAGTTTTGCGGCGATCCTTGCGAATAAAAAAAATCTTCGGGCAAGTGACGGCAAAACAGGTTGAAAGCATAAACATTCAAACGAACGGTATAATGTCATGAGACAAGGTGGTCCCAACAGGCGTCCGCGCGGCCGGCATCATGGTGGCGGGCATGATCGTCACGAACGGCACGGCGGGCATGGCGGTCACGGGGGCCATGGCGGCGGCGGACAGGGCGGCGGCAATATTTCCAATTCCGGCAACATGAACCGTCCGCGTTCCGCGGCGGCCTTGCGCCATCAAACTTTTGACAGCCACTGCCTCGACGTGCGCGTGCGCGGCAATGCCTGGCAGGTCTGTGAAAAATACCAGCAACTGGCCCGCGACGCCAACAGCGGCGGCGACCGCGTCGCGGCTGAAAACTATCTTCAGCACGCCGAGCATTATTTCCGCATCATCGAAGCGATCAACGAGGCGACGGCCGCCGAACAGCGCCAGCGCGGCGGTCAACCGGCGCCGTTCGGCCAGCAGCCGGACACGCCCCAGGGATATTTCGCGCCCGACGGCAACCTTGCCCAGCCCCAGCAGCCCGCCACGGATGGCACGGGAAATCCGGCGGCTGCCGGCGCCGGACAACAGGCACAACAGCCGCCGCAGGCCGAAGTCGTCAAGCGCCCGCAGCCGCAACAGCAAACGCCGTTCTTTACGCCCGAGGAAAACGAAGAACAGGCGGCCGGACCGGAACCACTGGTGGCGCGGCGGTAATTTTACCCATAATTTACGGATAATTTCTTTTCACCTACGCGCTTGCCGTAAACATGGCTTGTGCGCTAAAGCTATTCTTGGATTTATATTTTTTTCATCCAAATAGTAGGGAGATATTTATTATGGTTCGTAAAATTGAAGTCGATGTAACTGAAGTTGAAGGCTTTGTTAATTCTGGTGATATGCAAAAAGCCGTTGATGCACTTCAAAAATTAGCCAGAGAAGCAATTAGCGCGCCTGATGGAGGAAATTTGTTTCCCCTGATGATTTTAGACCAAGATGGTCAATACACCATGCAAGTTCAGGGGGCAGGCTCTGGAGAGAATCAAAAAATACGGGATGCGATTAAGCAAATTTTAGACGCGCAGGCAATTATTCTGCCTGATGGAATACATGCGGTGCCGGTACGAAGGGATCGTCCGAAGGGTTCTATTTCATTACCGGTAGCCAGTATGTAATCAGATTTCTGGTCAATAAGGCGGCTGGCATATTATAAACAGTTATGATCAGCCCTTTCGACACGCTCCCCCGCGATTGCTGGGTGAATATCAATACTGCGCAGCTTACAGAAAATATGCGGCTGCTGGTTCGCGCGGCAACGGTCCCGGTACTGGCTGTCGTCAAGGCCAATGGTTATGGCCACGGCTATGAACATGCGGCGCGCGCGTTCTTGAAAGGCGGCGCGTCTTATCTTGGCGTCGCCAGCCTGTCCGAAGCCATCGTGATGCGTCAGTCGGGCATCGACGCGCCCATCCTGATTATCTGCGCGATGCTGCCACATGAAATGAAACTGGCCGCCGAAGCCGGGTTCGAGTTTCTGGTGTGGCGGGCGGATCATGTCGAGGCGCTGCGGCAATTCGCGAATACGGCGCAACCGGCGCGCGTGCATCTAAAAATCAACACGGGCATGGGGCGTCTCGGTTGCTGGCCGCGGGAAGCGGCGGAAACCGCCAAAGCCCTGAAGGCCATTCCCGGCGTCGAGCTTGTCGGCCTCGCCACACATTTCGCTTCGGCCTATAATCCGACCATTCCCGATACCGACCAACAGATCGAACGTTTCGACGAAACCATCGCGTCGCTGGCGGCCACGGGCATTCGCCCGAAAATCATTCATGCCGCCAATTCATCCGGCGCGCTGTATTACCCCAAGGGGCGCTATGACATGGTGCGTTTTGGCATTTCGATGTACGGCGTGCCGGGCGAGATGATCAAGCTGCCGGAAGGCGTGAAGACCGCATTCACCTGGCATGCGCGCATCACCGTCACGAGCGTTTTGCCCAAAGGCCACGGCGTGAGTTACGCCGGCGAATATGTCATGCCCGAAGAGGCGCGGGTGGGCGTGCTGCCGGTCGGTTATGCCGATGGCTTCCAGCGCGTGCCGAAAAACGTGAACACGGTTCTGGTCGAAGGGCAGGAGCGTAAAACCCTTGGCCGCATCTGCATGGATCAGACCATGATCGACCTGACGGGGTTCGGCGATATTACCGGCGCGGAAGTGGTTTTGATCGGCAAGCAGGGTAATGCGGAAATTTCGGTGCGCGACGTGGCGAAACGCTGGGGCACCAATTCCTATAATGTGTATTGCGGCGTGGCGGCGCGCGTGCCGCGCAGGGCCGTGTGATGGCAACGCCCGAAGTCATAACTTTCGGCTGCCGTCTGAACGCCCAGGAATCCGAAATGATGCGGCGTCATGCGCAGACGGCCGGGCTGGACGACGCGATTATTGTCAACACTTGCGCCGTGACGGCCGAAGCCGAACGTCAGGCCTGCCAGTCCATCCGCCGCCTGCGCCGCGAACGTCCCGGCACCCGTATCATTGTCACCGGCTGCGCCGCGCAGATCAATCCTGAAAAATTTTCCGGTATGGCCGAGGTGGATGCGGTTATTGCGAATGACATAAAGACAGATCCATCAGCATTTCAGAATCTGAAACCCACAATGGAATTGCATTCGAGCGTTTCTCTCTTGTCGCAGGGAAGAACAGGGGAGGGGTTCTATCGGCAAGAACAAAATTTTGTTCTTTCTGAACCAACCCCCCGCCTGTCCTCCCCCGTCCGCCTACGCTCTGCGAGCTTCGGCGGACACATTCTCTCAGACCCGGCGAAGCCTTGGCGTAGCCGGGCAAGGGAGGAGGAACGGCAACGGCATGAGGGCGCCCTGCAACGCGCGTTCATTCAGGTTCAGAACGGCTGCGATCATCGTTGCACGTTTTGCATTATTCCGTTCGGACGCGGCGCGTCGCGGTCGGTTCCGATGGGCGAGGTGGCGGCGCGCACGCGCGAGGCGGTGGAACAGGGGTATCGCGAAGTGGTTTTTACCGGCGTGGACATCGCGTCTTATGGCGGCGATCTGCCGGGGCGGCCCGGGCTGGGCC
>JBFWTA010000117.1:0-7771 GCA_050248075.1 Bdellovibrionales bacterium
CTGACAGCAACAGCTATTCAGGCACCGGGCAGGAAAAACTCATCCTCGATAAATTCAATCAGCGGCTGCAGCGCGGCGACCGGATCGGCATCGTCGGCAAGAACGGGTCGGGCAAGACCAGTTTCCTGCGGCTGCTGGTTGGCGAACTTAAACCCGATGCGGGCAGCGTCAAGCTGGCGAAAGACCTCAGCCTGTCCTATTTCGACCAGAAGCGCGCGCAGCTGCATCCCGATCATTCGCTGCACCGCATATTGTGTCCCAACGGCAGCGATTACATCGATGTGATGGGGAAAACACGGCATGTCTGCGGCTATCTCAAGGACTTCCTGTTCGATCCCCAGATGGTGCATCACCCTGTCGGCGCGTTATCGGGCGGGCAGAAAAACCGGCTTATGCTGGCGAAAATCCTGGCCAATCCCGGCAATCTCCTGATCCTCGACGAGCCGACCAACGATCTCGACATGGAAACTCTGGACATGCTCGAGGACATGCTGGCGAATTACAAGGGCACCCTTCTGGTCGTGAGCCACGACCGCGATTTCCTCGACCAGACCGTCTCGAAAATCCTCGCCTTCGAAGGCAACGGCAGGGTGGAGGGCATCATCGGCGGTTACGAAGACTATCTCGCGGCGCGCCGTAAAAACGCGCCCGCGCCGGAACCCGCCCGGGCAAGCGCCCGGCGCGCCACGTCCACCGGACATCCGCCCGCGCCGCCAGCGGATAGCGTACGCAAGCTTACCTTCACCGAAAAGCACGAGTTTAAAAATCTGCCGGCAAAAATCGACAAGCTGCAAAAGGAAATCGACGATATCGAGACCACGCTTGCCGATCCTGCGCTCTACAGCAATAACTCCACGGATTTTCAGAACTATTCGAAACGCCTCGCCATCGTGCGCCACGAAATGGAAGCGGCGGAACGGCGGTGGCTGGAGCTGGGCGCTATCGAAGCCGGTTAACCTTCGGCCTTATCCTCGTCCTGCAAAATCCGGTTTGCCGCGCCTTCCGGGTCGTCGAATTGCCCCGTCTTCAGGGCCCAGAAAAAGGCGCCGAGGCCGATGATGCCGAGAAGAAGGGCGAGAGGAATAAGAAGGATAAGAATGTCCATGCTCAGCTCCGGTTCAGCCGCTGGGCATTAAGGACGACGGCGATGGAAGAGGCTGCCATGGCGATGGCGGCGGCAAGCGGCGTGACATAGCCCATCATGGCAACCGGAATGGCGATCAAATTATAAGTCGAAGCCAGAATAAAATTTTCTTTTACAAGGCGATGCGCCTTGCCGGCGATTTTCAAGGATTCGACGACAGGGCCGAGTTTATCACCCTGAAATACGATATCGGCGGCGTTCTGGGTAATGTCGAGCGCGGAGGACGGCGACATCGACACATCGGCCAGCGCCAGGGCTGCCGCATCATTTAATCCGTCGCCAACCATCAATACATGCCGTCCCTGTTCCTTCAGCTGCTCGATCACATGATGTTTTTCGACAGGCGTCACATGCGAGCGAAAATCCTCGATCCCCAGCGTCTGCGCCACGCTTGCCACCGCAGAGCCGTGATCTCCGGAAAGCAGAGACAGCGTATAACCCATGCCCTTGAGACGCTGGATTGTCGCCTTGGCATCGCTGCGCAACGCATCCTCGAACACGAAACGCACCGGCATCTCGTCCTCGAGCGACAGCCACAATTCAGGTTTTTCGTCAGACGGCCCCAACGGATCGCCGCACCAGTCGCGGCGGCCGAGACGCAGCTGTTTGCCATGGTAATAGGCCTCAAGCCCTGTCCCCGCATGTTCGGTGACATTGAGGGCGATTATATCCCTGGGATAGGCGGCGCTCACGGCCTGCGCCAGCGGATGGCGGCTGAGCGCGGCCAAAGATGCCGCCAGCTGCATGGTGCGGTTATCGATCCCGTCGCCGTTTACCAGTCGAGGCTGGCCGATGGTCAGCGTCCCGGTCTTGTCGAAAACGATCGTATCGGCCGCAGCCAGGCGCTCCAGCGCATCGGCGGATTTCAGGAGCATGCCCCTGCGGAACAGACGGCTGCTGGCAATCACCTGCACGGCCGGCACCGCGAGGCCCAGCGCGCAGGGGCAGGTGATGATCAGCACCGTCATGGCGGTAAGCAGCGCGGGCTCCCAGGGTTTTCCCAGAAAGAAAAACCACAGGACGAAGGTGATCAGCGCCAGCCCATGTACGACCGGGGTATAATAGCGGGCGATGCGGTCGGCGAGCCTGACATAACGGGCATGGCCCTGTTCGGCGCGTTCCATGAGTTTGATAATTTCGCCCAGCAGGCTGTGTTCGCTCGCCGCCGTGATGCGGACGGTGATGGGAGCCAGCAGATTGACCATGCCCCCGAAAACCTGCGTGCCGACGCCAATCGGCTGGGTGAGCGTTTCGCCGCTGATGAAGCTGGGGTCGACTTCGGAGGCACCCGATTCGACCACGCCATCGGCGGCGATTTTTTCGCCGGCCGCCACCTGCAGCAACGCGCCGTTCGCAAGCTCGCGAATGGGCACGAGGCGCACCGCGCCCTTTTCAATCACGGTCGCGTTGCCGGCCATCATCATAAGTAAATCCTGCGCAGCCCCGCGCGCCTTGCCGCGCATGCGCATATCGAGATAGCGCCCGATCAGCAGCAGGAACAAAAGCATGGTGACGGAATCGAAATAGGCATATTCGCCGTGGCGTATCGTCTCGAACAGGCTCATCAGCGTCGTGAGCACGAGCGCCACGCTGATCGGCACGTCCATATTGGTATGCCTCTTTTTCAGCACCCGCAGGGCCGAGCGGAAAAAGGGCCGGCCGGCATAAATGACGGTCGGCAGGGCAATCAGCGCCGAAACCCAATGCATGAAGTCGCGCGTCGCCATGCCCATCACGGCGCCGCTCGACGACCACAGCGCCACCGACAGCAGCATGATGTTGCCGGATGCGAAACCCGACACCGCCAGGCAACGCAACAGGAAGTTTTCTTCGTTCCGGTCGCCGGTTTCCAGTTTCGTGGCATCGAAGGGCGTCAGCTTGTAGCCAGGACCCTCGACCAGCGCCGTCAGCCGATCCGCGCGGTCGGGAGACCCCTCCCAGCGCAGCGTGAGGCGTTTCGTGGTCAGATTTACGCGCGCCTCGACACCAGGCTCTTTATTCAATATTCCTTCAATGCGAAAGGCGCAATTGGCGCAATGCATACCTTCGATCAGCAAATAGGCGACATGCCCGTCCTTGTCGTCAGCGGCGACGAAATGGCCGAGACGCCCCGGCATGTCCGCCGACGGCAACGTCATGGAAGGATCACGCGCCTGGCCATCTGATAATTATTGTTCCGTGACGTGGCCGAAACGCGCGCCTCCCATAGACCGGTCAGCGGCAAGGCGACCGAAGCTTCGTATCGGCCGTTACCCGCGGGGGTCATTTGCATTTTCTGGTCCATGCCGCCCTGAGTCGGGCGCACCAGCCACAAGGTTACCACCGCACCGTCCAGCGGCGCTCCGCCGCCGTCGCGCAGCGCAAACCGGGCGCCAATCCGGTTGGCGGCCACCGGATGGACATCGAGCTCCGCATGCCAGCCAAGCGCTTTCTGTCTTTCAGCTTTGCGGATGCTGTCGTTATAGGCCAGCCCTTTTTCATAGGCATGCTCGGTCACGACGCCTGTGCTGGTGCGGAAGGCAAGAACGCACATCGGAACCAGCACCAGAACCAGCAGCGTAAAAAAGGCGAAAAAGTAATATGGTATCCATCGATCCGACGGACGCGGCAAAGAAATGGACTTCGGCATCTTACTCCCCCGTCATAAACATGGATCTTGCGGTTTCGCTGAGACCCGTGGCGTTGTCGGTTGCACGAAACGCAAAGTCCTGACGCACCGGCAAGCCGGAATCCGGCGGCACCGTGAGAAGAACGCGGAACTGGCCGACGCTGTCGGCCAGAACGTTGAGATTGGCGGGGTCGAGATGGCCGGCGCCTTCCACCTTCAACTCCGCCTGCGGCAATCCTTCGACGCCGAGCGCATAGGCATGATCCTCATGCGTCTTGTTGAGAATTTTTACCGTGTAGCTGTTGCGAAGGCTACCGGCAGAAAGACGCACAACAAGCGGATTGCGATCGTGCAGGGCATGCAGCTCGAAAGGCGAGCGCGTCAAAAGACCGGCAATCATTATGCCACCGACCAGAAGAAGAAGAAAGGAGTACCAGAAAGTGCGCGGTCTCAAAAGACGCAACCGGTCGCGGAACGGAACATTGCGCAGCCGCGCCGCATCGCGTGCTTTCTGATTGTGTTCCGTATCATAACGGATCAGGCCGCCAGGCAAATCGACTTTTTTCATGATGTCGTTACAGGCATCCACGCATAATCCGCAGGCGATGCATTCCATCTGCAGGCCGTTGCGAATATCGATCCCCATCGGGCAGACGGCGACGCATTGCCCGCAATCGATGCAATGGCCGCGGCCTTCCCAGCTGGCGCCGGCCTTGTGCGACTGGCGCGGCTCGCCGCGCGCGGCGTCGTAACCGATGATAAGGGTGTCCTTGTCGAACATGGCCGACTGGAAACGCGCATAGGGGCACATATAGGTGCAGACCTGCTCGCGCGCATAACCGGCCATGATGTAGGTGGACAGCGTAAGGCCGAAAATCCAAACGGCCACGTTCCAGGGCACATCGAAATGCACGATCTGGTCGGCCAGGGTCGGCGCGTCGTTGAAATAAAACACCCAGGCGCCGCCGGTGCAGAGGCCGATCACGATCCAGGTCAGATGCGTAAGCCCCTTGCGCCCTATTTTATTGAAGCTTAAAGGGGATTTATCGAGCTTCATGCGGGCGTTGCGGTCGCCCTGAAAGAAATGTTCGACCTTGATGAAAAGATCGGTCCAGACCGTCTGCGGACAGGCATAGCCGCACCAGACCCGGCCCAAAAGACTGGTTGCGAAAAACAGCCCCACGGCGGCGAGAATGAGAATGCCCGCGATGTAGAAAACTTCCTGCGGCCAGATTTCGATGAAAAAGAAATAGGCGCGCCGCGCCGGCATGTCGATGAGCACCGCCTGGTCCGGCGCATGCGGGCCGCGATCCCAGCGGATCCAAGGCACGAAATAATAAATAGCCAGCAATACAGCCATCGCCAGCCATTTCAGCAGACGATAGCGCCCCCATGTGTCGCGCGGGTAAATGCGCTTCTGGGCTGCAAAAAAGGTAACGGATTCCGACATAAATTCCAGGACATGGGTTACGGCGTCAAGCTAACGGATGCCTCGCCTATTTTCCACCGCCGAGCGAATGCACATAAATCGTCAATTGCTTGATCGTGCTGTCGTCCAGGCGGCCCTCCCAGGCCGGCATGACGCCCTGACGGCCATAGGTGATAATATGCGTAATTGTCGCCTGATCGCCGCCCCATTGCCATATATTCGTGTTCAACGGCGGCGCGCCGGCGGCAATGCTTCCCTCGCCATTGGCGCCATGGCAGCTCACGCAGTTTTTCGCGAAAACCGCCTGGCCCTGAATATATGCTTCGCTTTGTTCCGCCTTGTCGCCTTGGTGCATATGGCGCACATAGGTGGCGACATGGTCGATGTCTTCCGGTTTCAAAATATCTTTCCAGGGCGGCATGGCGCCGGCATGCGATTGCGGATTTTCATTATGCGCGCCGTAGCGGATGGTGGTGTAAATCTGCTCCAGCGTGCCGCCGAAAACCCATTTGTCGTCGTTAAGATTGGGATATCCCTTGGCTCCCTGGGCCCCCGCGCCGTGGCACTGGGCGCAGTTGTTTTTGAATGCGATGGCGCCGCCGGCGCGGGCGTAGCCATACAGTTCGGGATCGTTCTGGATCGTTTCAAGGCTGGCGCCGGCAAAGCGCGTTTCGTATTTTGCGCGCATGGCGTCAATAAGCCCGCGCTGCTGTTTCAATTCCTCGTACTGGCTCCAGCCCTGCGAGCCGCCGGTAAAGCCCTTCAGGGTCGGCCAGGCCGGATAGACCCACCAGTAACCGAGGGAGAACACGACCGTGACGTAGAACACCCATAGCCACCAGCGCGGCGCCGGCTTGTTGAGTTCCTTGATGCCGTCCCATTCATGGCCTGTGGTCTCAACGCCGGTGATGGCGTCGATATCGGGCTTCGCGTCGGGTTTTTTCGGATCGTTATTCGCCATTGTCATTCGCCTTTAGCGGGATGTCGCCATAGCTTTGCATCTTGCTTTTGTTGGCCGGACGATAGGCCCAGAAGGCAATGGCGATGAAGAGAACAAAGAACATCACCGTCACGAGCATGCCGCCGTGTTGTATCAGCCAGTCCATCATGGCTTCGCCCCATGCAGGCCCGCCGGCAGGTTGCGCGGGTCCATATCGGGATCATAGGTCGTGAAATCCACGAGATTGCCGAGGCGCTGCAAATAGGCGATCAGCGCATTCATTTCCGAGACATAGATGGTCTGGCCGTCAAAGGCGCGCGCAAAGACCTTTTCGCCGTAGCGGCTCTTGAGGCCGGAAATGTCGGCGTTCTCGGTGCCCTGCGCCTTCCCGTCTTCGGCGGCGTGCCTGATCATGTCATCCGTATAGGGTACGCCGAGCATACGCAAGGCGGCCAGATCGTCGCCGATATGCCGGAGATCGGCGACGCGATTTTTAAGGAAGCCATAGGCCGGCATGATGGATTCCGGCACGACACTGCGCGGATCGACAAGATGTGCCGTATGCCATTCATCGGAATATTTGCCGCCGACGCGCGCAAGATCGGGGCCGGTACGCTCCGATCCCCACTGGAACGGATGGTCATACATGCTTTCGGCGGCAAGCGAATAATGGCCGTAGCGCTCGACCTCGTCGCGCAGCGGACGGACCTGCTGGCTGTGGCAGACATAGCAGCCTTCGCGAATATAAATATTCTGTCCTGCCAGCTCCAGAGGCGTATAGGGCCGCATGCCCTGCACCTTTTCGATCGTGGTCTCGATGCGGAACAGCGGCAGGATTTCGATGATCCCGCCGATCGACACGGCAATGGCGATGAAAATGAGGAGGAGGATCGAATTCCGCTCGAGCCTGGCGTGATGTTTGAGCATGCGGCGTTCTTTCAGCGGCTGGCCGGAACGGTCCTGCGCGCGCCGGAACCGGCGTCATCCGACAGGATCGTTTTGCGGACGTTGTAAATCATGAGAATAAAACCGGCGAGGAACAGCAGCCCGCCCAGCGCGCGGATGAGATAATAGGGATTCATCGCCATGACGACTTCGCTGAAGGAATATTCGAGGAAACCTGTCTTGTCGTAGGAGCGCCACATCAGCCCCTGCATGATGCCCGCCACCCACATCGAGGTGATGTAGAGCACGATGCCGATGGTCGAGATCCAGAGATGGACGCGGATCAGGCGTATGGAATACATGCCCGCCTTGTTCCACAATTTCGGGACCATGTGATAGATCGCGCCGAAACTGATATAGGCGACCCAGCCGAGCGCGCCGGAATGCACATGGCCGACCGTCCAGTTGGTGTAATGGCTGAGCGCGTTCACTTCCTTGATCGACATCAGCGGCCCTTCGAAGGTGCTCATGCCGTAGAAGGCGAGCGCGATGATCATGAATTGCAGGATGGGGTCCTCGCGCAGCTTGTGCCAGGCGCCGGACAGCGTCATGACGCCGTTGATCATGCCGCCCCAGCTCGGCATCCACAGCATGATGGAAAAGGTCATCCCCAGCGTCTGCGCCCAGTCGGGCAGAGCCGTGTAATGCAGGTGGTGCGGCCCGGCCCAGATATAGATGAATATCAGCGACCAGAAATGCAGGATC
>JBFWTA010000118.1:0-7731 GCA_050248075.1 Bdellovibrionales bacterium
GCGGCGCTGCTCGTGCAGCGCGATTTGCAGCTGGTCGGGGGTGATGCGGTTGGTCTGCAGCAGGCGCTCGCCGACCGGGCTGCGATCCTGTGGCGTAAGTTGCAGAAGCCGGGACATGCGTCACCAGGCCGTCTGACAGGAAGCAGAATTGAGCATGCTGACCAGGGCGTTGCGGTCGGCAAAAATAAGAAGATTGTCGTAATTGCCGCCGGGCGGGGCATCGACCAGCTTGTTGTTTCCGGCGGCATTGCATTGGGCGTAACATGAATTGGCGGCGCTGTTGTTACATGAGGATGGGCCTGCGGCGGGACAAGTCGGCTGGGGCGGGCAAAAGCCGGCGGCGCCCGTGGCGCCTGGGAACGACTTCCGGCAACCGTTCATATTATTGGCGGCGTCGGCCATGGCAGAAGCAAAATAGGAACCGTAACCGTTTACACCATGGCTGATGAAAATGACGGCGGCTTTTTGGGTCGTGCCGCCGGGCGTAAAGATGCTTACGCTATTGGTTTTGCTCAGCGCGGATTTACACAAGCCTTTTGCCGCGGTGTTGAGCTGGGCGGACGTGCAATAATTATTTGTCACGTCCTGCGACGTGCAGGGTAGCGTGGGCGGCACAAAAACCGGGCAGGTTGTTGTGCAGCCAGGTGGGTTGGCAGGGAGCACGGCGAGCGCGGGATCGACGCGCATGGTGATCCAGTTGCCCCATCCATCATGTGCCGCCGCCGCCGGAAGGCCAAGCGAAGCGAAGGGCGGGACACCTTCCGGTGTCGCCGTGCATGCGCCGCAAGCCGGCGGCGTTACCGTTGCGTCGCCGCGCACAATGCCGAAACCCGTGCCTGTCGTATTGGCCGGGGTGGGGCAGGGGACGCAGCCATTCGCCTGGACATAGGCGGCTGTCGCACGCATCAGCGTGTGAAGATTGCTTTGCGTGGCACCACGCTGGCCGCTGACACGCACAGCCTTTAATGCAGGAAACACCGTAATGATTAGCAACCCGATCACGACCAGAACCACCGCCATTTCGATAAGGGTAAAACCGGATACCGGCAACCGACGCATGACAGGGGACCGATGACTTCGGCTTTCCACCCGGCATGCATCGGACATGAAGGCACTCACATGCGTACGCACATCGTGTAAACCTGAGAGGTGGCGTAAGTCGTGGCCGGTGTCGTCGCCGGTGATACGACGGCCTGAACCGATCCGGCATTGCTACCGCCATCGTCCAGCCGCGTGTCAATGGCCTGCGCGGCGGAGCCGGGTACGTTGCTCAGGCAGACAACCGTGGTGGTGAACACACCGAACGCACCGTTCTGAAATCCGTAGACGCCGTTAAATGGGTTCGGCGGCTGGTCGGTCGTAGGTGTCTGATTTTTCACAAGACCTGCGGCGCGGAGATGGGCCCAGATAAGCTGACTTTCATCCGTGGCGGTTTTGGAATCGAAAGTTCCCCCTATGGAACCATCGCCGTTTCCGTTGGCCACGCCGGATGCATCGGGAAAGCGGGCCGTTGCGGTTTTATCATCGCCGGGAATGGCGCCGTTATTTTGGGAGTAAGATTGAAATTGTCCCTGATACGCCTGAATTTCATTCAAAGCCTTTGTAATGCGGGCGTTCTGGATGATTTGTTGGCCGGTCAGCACGCCGCCGATGATCAGGCCGATGATGACAAGGACGATGGACAGTTCGACCAGGGTAAATCCACGCTGGCGCTGCATGTTTTTGCGCTTCGACATAACCGGTACTCCTTTTTTGTTTGTGTTGCAGGTCAGAAAGGCTCGGAAAGTATCAGGGGATCGTCGGTGTCCCTGATTTCGGACAAGGCGACGGGCGCCACGGGTAGGGGGCGTGGATCAGTATTATAGGTATGATAAAGGTCGCGGTCGGCAGCCTCGGGCGGGGCGTTGTCGGTGATGGTGGCGCGGATCAGAACGACGAGTTCGGATGTGCGCGCCTGGTTGTCGCGGCTTTTGGCAAGATTGCCGATGACGGGCAGGGTATCGAAGGGCGGAATGCCCGTGTCGGTGTTGGTGGAACTGTCCTGCATGAGCCCGCCCATCACGCCGATTTCGCCGGAGCGGAGCTGGAGCACGGAATCCATCTCGCGTACGGCCAGTATGGGAATTTGCGAAACGACCGGATCGGTCACGCCCGCCTGCGCGGCATTGAGCCCGATGGAGGGATCGTTGGCCTGTCCCACCACGCGGGATATGGTGGGGCGCAAGGTCATGGTCACGCGGTCATGCTCGGTGTCGATAGCCGGCTGAACGGTCATCACGAGACCGACGGGAACGGTATGCGGCGTGCTGGAATAAACAGGCGTGGTGGTGACCGCGGAGCCGTTGGCATTGGTGACGGTGGTGAACTGGGCCTGGGTGATGAAATAGACCTGGTTCGTTGCAACTTTCAAAACGGCGGTCTGGTTATTGAGAACGGTAATGCGCGGCGCCGAAAGCACACGGGTCGTGCCGAAGGTGCGCACGAGATTGAGTATGCCGGCGAAATCGCTGGTGGTGACGGCGCCGGTGAAAACGCCCTGTGTCGCGGTGGCGGCGGTGGTGAAGGGAGGGCCGGCGGCCTGCGCGCCGAAATCGGCGGCGGCGTTGAAGGCCCCGCCGAAAAGCGTGCGCCAGTCTATGCCGCTCTGGAAGTCTTCATTAAGTTCGACTTCGATGACCCGCGCGTCGATGAGAACCTGCGCATAGGCCTTGCGCTTGAGTTTTTTGAAATAGGTATCGACGGCGGCCTGCTGCCGGCCGTTGCCGAAGACGGTGACCATGCCGGTCTGGCGGTCGATGCTGTAGGACGTGCCGGATTTCTTGGAATCCTGGCCGGAGGTGGCGATAATCTGCGCCAGGGATTTATCGACTTCGCGCCAGAAATCGGTGTCCGAGGTGGCGGAAATTTTTGAAGACGAATTGTTGTCGCCCGAATTACGGCTGCCCGTGCTCCCCGTGCCGCCGCTTACCCCGTTGACGCCGCCGCCCGATATATCGGTGTCGAAAACATTGGTGCTGATTTCCATCTGGCTGGTCGCCTTGCGGGCGAGGCTGAGGTAATCGAGCTGATAGGTCTGTTGATAGGGGGTGTCCGGTTCGATGCGGATAAAGGCGTCATCGGTTGTCGCGCGCAGGCCGGCAAGATTGCAGATGCGGCGCAGCACGACATCGAAAGGCTGGTTATGCGCCGAAAAAATAATGCCGCCTTCGACGCGCGGGTCGAGTTCGAGGTTGACTTTAGCCTCGCGCGCCAGTTCGACCAGCACATCGCGCAGCGGAACGCTATCGGTAACATTGATGCTCACCAGCTTGCCGCCGCCCGGTTTTGCCGGCGCCACGGCTGCCGGTTCGGACGACATGTCGGGGATCGGTGGTATGGGGGTTATGGCTTCGGATGATGCCAGATTTTCACGTTGGCGAAGATGAATATAATCGCTGCGCTTGAGATGCGCCGGCGGATCGATTTCATTGTCGCCTGGAAACATGCTGCCATCGCGGCAGGACGGCAGGGCCAGCAGCGCGGCAACAAAAAGCAGAACATATCGAGAGCGCGAACGCCGGATCATATGTTTTGATGTCGAAAAGCAGCCCCATTGATCTGGGGTTCTGTTATTAGGCGGGACACACGGCATAGCTTACAGCCGTATGCGGCGACCTTCTTGCGCAGTCCGAGTCGGTTGTCAAAGAGATTTAGAAAATAATTTTAAGATATTGAATCTACTATTGTCAGCATACAATGCATTCACCTTCTTAGTATTCCACTTCCCAGAAAAACAGCCCCTGCGGCGGCGCGGTCGGACCACCGGCTTTTCTGTCTTTTGCGGCGAAGGCCGATTTAAAATCATCAATGCTCCATTGCCCGTTGCCCACCATAACAAGTGTGCCGACCATGTTGCGAACCTGATGATAAAGAAACGAACGCGCGCGCGTGTGAAATAATATAAGTTCGCCATCGGCATAAACGTCCAGCGCGTCAAGCGTACGTATGGGCGAATTGGACTGGCAATGCTGCGCGCGAAAAGTCGAAAAATCATGCTTGCCGATAAGAATTTTTGCGGCTTCCTGCATCGGCTCGATCGCCAGAGGCTTCGGCAGGTGCCAGACATGATCGGCGAACAAGGCGGGCGGGCCGCGCCGGTTCAGAATCTGATAGCGATAGCTGCGCGCCTTGACTTCGAAGCGAGCGTGAAAACTTTCGGGAACCTCCTCGACGTTTAAAACGGAAACCCGGTGCGGGCGTACATGGAAATTCAACGCGTCGCGTATCACGCCGGCTTCGGTTTCCTTGGCAAGATCGACATGGGCGACCTGTGCCCGCGCATGCACGCCGGCATCGGTGCGACCGGCGACGTGGATGGTAACCGTCTCGCCGGAAAATTTCTCGATCGCTTCTTCGACGACCTGCTGCACGGAAACATCATGCGCCTGTCTTTGCCAGCCGCGAAAATCAGTGCCGTCATATTCCAGCGTCAGCTTCCAGCGCGTCACAGAACGTGTCCCACGCCAAGCCGCGCGCCGCGTATGA
Source organism: Bdellovibrionales bacterium (assembly GCA_050248075.1). Classification (GTDB taxonomy): domain Bacteria; phylum Pseudomonadota; class Alphaproteobacteria; order UBA9219; family UBA9219; genus JBFWTA01. Next base: position 4,525 of record JBFWTA010000118.1, read on the forward strand.
AGGCGGTTCCGTCCGTCGGTCCCTTGCCGGGTTTTTGCACCGTGAGCAGCCGCAACGAATCCGTGCCGCAGGCAACGGTAAAATCCTCGTCAAGCAGGGTTCCGGGGCGGCCGCTTATGCCGGGCATCACCTGGGCGGCCTGAAGCTTGATGGCCTCGTTGCCGAGCATGAAGAAACAGCCGGGCCAGGGCTGAAGCGCGCGTATCCGGCGTTCGATATCGGTGGCGGGCATGGTCCAGTCGATGCGGCCGTCTTCCCGGGAGAGCTTGGCGGCGTGGGTGATGCCCGTTTCGGGCTGGGGCGATGCTTTCAGTGACCCGCTGGCAAGGCCGGCAAGAACCTTTAACGTCATTTGCGCGCCGCGCGCGGATAAGTCTTTGAGCAGATCGCCAGCGGTAATCGCGGGCGGGATCGCCACCTTTTCGCGCATGAGGATCGGGCCGGTGTCCAGCCCCGCGTCCATCTGCATAATATCGACGCCAGTTTCGGCATCGCCCGCCAGCATGGCGCGTTGCACCGGCGCCGCGCCGCGCCAACGCGGCAACAGGGAAAAATGGATGTTGATGCAGCCCAGGCGCGGCGCGTCCAATATCGCAGGCGGCAGGATGAGTCCATAGGCGACGACAACCATGCAATCGAGGTCAAGGCCGCCAAAAAATTTCTGTTCATCCGTATCGCGCAGGGATCTTGGCGTGCGTACAAGGATACCCATGTCCTCGGCCGCGGCATGGACCGGCGATTTTTGAATTTTCTGGCCGCGTCCTGCCGCCCTTGGCGGTTGGGAATATACGGCGGCGATATCGTGCCCGGCATCCCGCAAGGCGAGTAGAGTCAGAACCGCGAAGTCGGGCGTGCCCATAAAAGCAAGACGGAGTTTGGAAGCGGGCGTCATTAATTACAGCAGGTTGTCATTCTTGTCCCTCTGCGCCTTTTCGACTTTCCTGGTAATCATGCTGCGCTTGAGGGCGGAGAGGTGATCTATAAATAAAATACCGTTCAGGTGGTCGATTTCATGCTGAATGCATTGACTCATCAAATCTTCGGCTTCCATTTCCTGCGGCTTGCCTGAGGCGTCGAGATAGGTGAGACGAATGCGCTTCGGCCGCGTCACGTCGGCATATTGCTCGGGGATCGAGAGGCAGCCTTCGCGATAGGTGAAGGTTTCCTCGGGGTCGCTCCAGGTAATTTCCGGATTGGCCATAAGCAGAGCTTTTGTGCCGTTGCGTTCCTCGGAAATATCGACGGTGATGATGCGCTCCAGAGAGCCGACCTGATTGGCGGCGAGACCGATGCCATGACTTAGATACATGCTTTCCAGCATGTCGTTCATGAACTGCGCCACGCGCTTGTCGACCGCCGGGATCGGCTGCGCCTTCTGGCGCAATACGGGATCGGGAATGATGCGGATCGGTATTCTTGTCATGGGGCGGTTATATCATACGCATTCTTGTTAAAAAAAGGCCCAATTATCCGTATATAATTGCATTTCATCCAGGCCTCCTGCATCATTCGATTATGAATGAAACGCCTGTAAAAATGGTAAAGGTCGCGATAGCCCTGGGTTCCAATATCGGCGACCGCATGCAGGCGCTGCGGACCGCGGTGGATGGTCTCGCGCCCTATATCGATATCGTCGCCAGATCCCCGGTTTATGAGACGGCCCCCGCCTATGTCACGGACCAGCCACCGTTTCTCAACGCCGCTCTGGTGGGCGAGACCAAGCTGGGGCCGCTCATCCTGCTGCGTGCGGTGAAGGATCTGGAAAACGATCTGGGACGGATGCCGACTTTTCATTATGGCCCGCGCGCCATCGATATCGACATTATTTTTTATGGGGATGAAATTATGAATGAAGCCGAAATCACAATCCCCCATCCGCGCATGGCCGAGCGCGAATTTGTCTTGCGCCCCTTGAACGACATCGCGCCCGGCTGGATACACCCGGAAAACGGCAAGACGGTCGCCGAGATGCTGGCGGCAGTAGAAGGGCAGTCGCCGCGCTATGACGGAACGATTTAACCGCCCGGCGCATAACCGGCAGACCGCAGAGGCGGAAGGCCGACCCTGTTTTCGCGGGTTGATTAAATGGATCGAGGCTGAAATTTAAATGCTGTTGCTAGGCAAGCGCCCGCTCATCATGGGCATCGTCAACGCGACGCCGGATTCATTTTCCGGCGACGGGCTGATGAATGTCGCGGCGGCTGTCGAGGCGGCCGGGCGGATGATCGCCGAGGGTGCCGATATTCTCGATATCGGCGGCGAAAGCTCGCGCCCCGGCGCCGTGACGGTCGAAGCCGAAGAAGAAAAACGCCGCGTGGTTCCCGTGATTGCGGCCATTCATGAAAAATGGCTGGATATTCCTGTCGCCGTGGACACCGTCAAGGCATCTGTCGCCGAAGCGGCCATCGCAGTCGGGGCTTCGATCGTCAACGATATATCCGCGCTGGAAGCCGACCCCGCCATGGCCAAACTGGCTGCCATGCGGGGGGTGCATGTTGTGCTCATGCACAACCGGGCTTCGGCGGCGGCTTATTCGCGCAGCGGCGGCGAGCATGGCGCCGGTTCATATAAAAATGTCGTCGAGGATGTGATCGCCGATTTGCAGGCGCGCAAGGAGGCCGCCCGTGCGGCCGGCATTTCCGCCGAAAAAATCATCGTCGATCCGGGCATTGGCTTCGGCAAGTCGGTGGACCAGAATTGCGCGCTTGTTAACCGTATCGATATGATAAGGACAAAACTGGCATGTCCGGTCCTGATCGGCCCGTCCCGAAAATCCTTTATCGGCAAGGTTCTGAATGTCGAGGCAGGAGACCGGCTGGCCGGCACGGCGGCGGCGGCGGCCATAGGCGTTCTGCGCGGCGCGGACATAATCCGCGTCCATGACGTACAATTTATTGCCCGGACCGCCCAAATGGCCTCCGCCATCGCCCATTCTGGCCTGTAGACAAGCAAAATTACCTTGCCTATAAGCTACTTCTCCCTAATGCCCAGGTAGCTCAGTTGGTAGAGCAGGTGACTGAAAATCACCGTGTCGGCGGTTCAATTCCGTCCCTGGGCACCATTTTGCGTGCGGGCAGATATTTATTTGATCCGCTTTTCGTCTGGTAAGCCTTGATATGCTCCTCGAAAATCGGTTTCCACGGTGCGCCGTCCGGGCTTTGTTCCTGAAGTTTTTGGAGGATGGCGACGGCTTCCTGGTAATGGCCG
>JBFWTA010000119.1:0-7714 GCA_050248075.1 Bdellovibrionales bacterium
GGTGCCTTGCGAAATAAGTGCGTCTGACATGGTTCTTCCCCTATGGTGTGGTTCTGGTGACAAGCATATTTTAGTTTGGCGGCGCGGCCAAGCCCCGAATTAAGGGCTTGTTTCCACGGCCCGGCGCGCGCCCTAGCCAGCGTTCGGGTTCGATTCCGTGTTCCATATCTGGAAGTCCAGCGAAACGGTGTATAGCTTCACGTCTTCTTCGTAATTATCGCGTTCGTTCGACAGGCTACAGTCGCGGATAAGGGTTCCTTTGCGGGTGCCGACATAGCCATCCATCAGTTCGCGCACAGCGTCCGCCAATTCCTTTGCGGCCATGTATGTCTGCGCGAAGCAGTCGATCTGGAAGCGAGGATTAGCCCAGCCTGAAGGGCCGCGCAGGTGCTGGTCGCGGTAGCCGCTGACTTTGGTTATCAGCAGCGCGGGCCAGTAGTTCGGGCCGACGTTATGCTGCGGAAGCTGAACGTAGTACACGCGCGCCTTCGCCTGGTCGCGGCCGGGGCCGGGAACGGCCGCTTCAGCGCCGACCAAAGCGCCCACGGTGTCGTCAGTCGCCAGCAGATCATAAATGTGATTTTCGACTGTCAAAAGTCTGCCCCCGTCGTCCAAAGCCCGTTTATCTTTTTCTGGCGCGCGCGGGCGGTGCGCTCAATTTCTTTTTGTACTTTACCCGTTAAGCCGTTTGTCCGCCAGACGCTACTTTCCAGCGCGCGTTTTTCGCGCAGCGCCTTGTCCACGCCCTTGCGCACGACTTCGCTAATCGACCCGTAAATCACACGTTCGAAGCGTGTCAGGACTTCGCGGCTTTTGGAGTCCCACGCCGGGCGCAGGATGGGGAACCGGCGCGTCCTGTAAGTAACGCTTACCTTCTGGCCTGTCGTCAGGTTCTGGCCGGTCGCCGTGGCGACGATGTGGCCGAACTCTATTAGGTGCGCCTTCGGGTCTGTCGAACCGACACTGATAATCGTCGAATACTGTTTTCCGGCCCGGCGGTTTCCCTTGCGCTGATTGCTGTTCAGGCGGCCTGTCACGAAGCTGCCAGCCAGTCGGCCGGTCGTATCTTTAAACGGCTGGCGCTTGGCGATGCTTTCGGCTTCGTCGCGCACCACGTCCATCGCCAGCTTCTGTGCGTTTTCGATGGCGGGTTTTTTAATCGACGCTTCTAGATCGTTCAGCGTTTCGCATAGTGTTGCCCCGCCCGACATTGCCACTTGCATGAACGGCTTGTCGGCCATCGCATCACCTATTCGATTCCAGGCGGTTCAGCGCGGGCGCGCACGTTCAGGGCGATGCCCTCTCGCCGGCCGATTTCCAACACCGCCAAAATCTCATAATCGCGGCCGTCGAACAGCACGCGATCAAGCGCCGTCACGGCAGGGACGGCGGGGGCGGTTCCGTATATCCAGCGGATATTCATAACAAGTTCTACTTCCGACGAACGCTGCGCGGCGACGAAGTGCGAATTGCCAGTGTTCGGCGTCACCTTTGCCGGGACGTTTTCGTAAAGTGCCGCGAACACTTCTGTCGTTTCACCGATAGCGTTCTTCGTCAACGTGCGGCGCGTTATGGTGATAAGCCTGTCCAGATCACCGCCGCGCATAGATCGCATTCCTTATTCTGTAGGATTCCAGCATCTGAATGAAGCGTGTGTGTTCGGCCGTGATGGTGCCGACGACTTCAAATTCGCGGTTTTCGTAGAAGTCACCGCACGTCAGGAAAAGATATTGTTTGATAAGCGCAGGAATGTCAGTCGCGGCGTCACCATACCCACAGATGAACTGCACTGTTACGGCGCCGGTCGTCGCCTGTGTCGACGGCCAGCTTGTTCCTTCGGCCGGTATCAGGTAGGCGGGTTCGGCCGCCACGACCGTGAAGGCGCTGTCGTCAAGTGTTTGTTCATCGCCGTTTTCGTCGACATAAGAAATGCTGACAATCTCTTGCAGCGGCGGAAGCGGTATCGTCAGTCCGCAGCTTCCAGAAGGAAAGCTGTCAAGCGTCAGTTGCCATTCCTGCGTTATCAGCGCCCGGCCCAGCCAGCCTTCGCGGCCGTCCAGCGTGGCGGTCGCGGCCGCGATGATCTGGTTAAGGTAGGTGTCTTCGGCCGACGCGGTGACGATGCGCGAATGTGCCTTCAGTTCGGCGGCGGTGATGGGGGTTGCGGCGGGCGCGGTGACGCGGGTTAGGAACGGCGACGACATAGGTTACTTCCTTTTGTTGCGGCCGAACCCCTTCCGTGCGGTGGTTTGCGGCGCTTGGTTATTCTGTCCTTCGGCCGGGGCGCTGTCCAGCGCGGCTTTCAGTTCAGGGTCGCCTTCAGCGTCGACTTCGGCCGGGTCTATACCGGCCTGCTTTAGCGTTATGGTGTCGGCCGGTTGTTTATCGGCCGGGGCGTCGTTTTCTTCAGGGACGACACACCCTGCGGCGATCAGGCTGTCGGGGACGGTATCTCTAACCAGTACGTCGCCGACAGCCTTATATTCGCCCGTCACCTTGTCTAAGCAAGGCGATATGACCTTATAACGCGCCACGCTTAGTTATAGCGGCGTTGGTCGCCCATCAGCGTCGCGCTGCCGGGTGTGGCCGATGAATTGTTCGTGATAACTTCAGCAGCAACCCAGATGAAGCCGTTCGCGCTGTCCAGATCGTCAGCGTACAGATCGGCTTGCACTTCGCGGGCGTCGACAGTCTGCGTCGCTGTACCGGCCAGCTTGGCCCCGGTTCCACTGCTATCAGTCGCTTGCAGGAACCGAACCTGCGTATACTTGCCGCTTTCAGCGGCCGTGATCTGACCGATGGCGTGGAAGCGGTTAACCTTGTCGGCCTTGATGTAAGGCGTGACGCGGGCGGTTTTCACGTCAGCATTCGACACGCTGGCGATGCTGACTTCTTCGGAACGCTTGTTCATCTTTTAATCTCCTGAAACTTGATTGCGAGTTATTGAACTACGAACTGCATGGCCGGGCTTGCGCCCGGCCACACTGTTATCTTACGCCGGGACGTCCAGCACCATGAACGGCGAGTAGCTGCGGCTATCTTCGCCAAGCAGCGGCGCATCCAGCCACGGCGAACCGTCGACGTTGAAGAACACCTTGAACACCGTCTTGTTATTCACGAAGTCGGCGTGTTCCGACGCAGCGACGTAGGGGCCGCTTCCGTCTTTGATAAGGTAGTTTTTCAGCGATGCCAGAACAAGGTCGCCCTTCGTACCCAGCGCAGGCGCGTGCTGGGTTTCGATGGCTGGCATACCCAAGATCGTGCCGGGGATGCCTTCGCGTGCGCTGGCTTGCCAGATCAGGCGGCCGTCGTCGTCGACAAGGCGCATAAGCTGGGGAAGAACAGACTGGTTATAAAGGAACACACCGTCGCCGTCGCCACGGTAGAACTGGCCCATCAGGTTTGCCAAGTCGGCATATTTGACGGTGTTCGCGGTGGTGCGGTTGATGGCGATGGCCGCCGCGCTGGACAGGATGCCAAGCGGCTTGTTCACGCCGTCGCCGCGATAGAAGGCGCGTTCTTCGGCCGACACAACAGCGCCCAGAAGTTCGCTGGACAGGAACGATGAAGCGGCTTCCCAGTTGCGCAGCAGCTTGTCCGTCACCTTGATATGCGCGGCGCATTCATGCGGCGTCAGGGTGATTTGGCGCAGTGCCGCGTCGGTCTGCGGCTTGGCGTCACCTTCACCAATCCACGAAACAGCGACGCCGCCGTGCATACCCTTGCCCGCGCCTTGGTTCAGGGCAGGCATGGTGATGGGCGAGTCGGGCGGGCTGCCTGCGGGGATAACCGTAGCGCGCGGACGGATGATAGCGCCTTGCGGTTGCGCGCGGCGCATCTCGTTCAGGAACTGCTGGGGAACAGCGAAGCCGCCAGCGGTGCCGGTGTCCATGCGCTGATCGCTTGCGCCGCGCGGTTCGAACGGCTTGTAAAGCGTAGCAAGGCGTTCGTCGTTCGGATTGAAGCGAACCGTCGACATGAACTCGCCGATGCTTTCGAACTCTCGCGGCTTATGCGCACCGTTCGCGTGGCGAACCAGCGGCTGATAGGTCTGCGCGGCGGCCGGGCGCGGTGCCTTGGCGGCGGCGATGAAGTCTTCGGCCTTTTCGGCGTCGCCGATCTTCGCCTTCGTTTCTTCGGCCGTTTTCATCAGGGCGTCGAACATCGCCTGTTCGTCGGTGGTGAACTCGCGTTCTTCCTTTTCAGCGGTCGCCGTCAGGGCTTCCATGTCTTCGATGGTCTTGGACAGCTTCGCGCGCAATACTTTCAGGCTCATTTGGTTTCCCCTTGTGTTAAGGCTTTAAGCCTGCCCCGCGCAGCCATGCGTGAAACAGGTTGGTTAGTTGACTGTTTGGAAGCGTATAATGAAACTCCGAACCGTGCAAGGGTGTCTTCCATCGTTCCAACACGGTCGGCCATGCCAAGGCTGACAGCTTCTTTTGCGCCTACCATGCGGCCCCGGCCGAAGTTCGCTTCCACTTCCTTGACGGTGACGCCGCGACCCTTGGCGACGGCCTGCTGGAACATTGAGTAAAATTCGTCTACCGACTTCTGGAACTGGGCTTTTGCTTCGTCGCCCAGCGGTTCCAGATAGTTGCCTTCGACCTTGTACTGTCCGGCATGAATGAAAGTTACTTTAACGCCGTCTTCTTCCAGACGTTTGCTAATATCTTCGTGAACAGTAACGACGCCGATACTTCCTACACTGCCCGACGGTGTGACGACAATTTCGCTGGCGGCGCAGGCCAGCCAGTAAGCGGCCGAAGCGGCCATACTGTTCACTTGCGCGATGATCGGCTTCTTATCGCGCGCATTGTAAATCAGTTCGAACAGTTCAGGCGTTCCAGCGCATACGCCGCCCGGCGAGTTCGTGTCGATGATGATGGCCTTGATTTCTTCGTTATTGACGGCCGCCATGAAAGCGCGACCGAACGCTTCGGTACTGGTGCCAGCCGGTTCGCTTTGGTTCTGCACCAGCGAAGCGCGATTGCTGATAACGCCTTGCAGCGGCATGACCATGATAGAACCCTGCTGCGCAGCGACTTTGCGATCTTGCGCGGGCGTGAACTTCGCGGCGCTAGGTTCGTCGAACATTTTGCTACATACGAACTCGACTATGGCCGCCATCTTCGTCGGCTGTACGGCCCAAACTTCTTCCAGAAGCGCCTTAGCGATATGCGGGTATTTAATTTTCATCGTTTGCGTCTTCCGGGTCTGATTCGGGCGCTGGCCTGTCGGCTGTCGTGTCCCCTGCGACCATGTTAAGAGGCGTCAGCGGTTCGTCAAGCCCCGGCAAAGGATTCATGTCTTCCTTTTCGCGGGCTTCATTTCGCGTCATCCAGCCGTTATTTATTGCTTTGTTGTAGAACTCGGCGCGCGCAGCCATATCGCCGCGCAGCAGCGAATTAACATTCAGCTTGATATAATAGCCCTTCTTTTTTTCTTCTTCCGTCAGCAGCTTGGCGCTGGCTTCTTGTTCCCACCGCACGACCCACGGCATGATCGAGAACTGAAGGAAGGCAATCATCATCTGTTCGATGCCGCTTCCCCAAGACGTTGACTTTTCCATAGCTGCCAGCAGCGCAGGCGGTACGCGGAAGATGCGCGCAATATCCGTCACGCTGAACTCTCGACTTTGCAGAAACTGGGCGTCTTCTGGCGGGATGGTCGTCTGAATAAACTTTACGCCTTCTTCCAGAACCTTGATGCGGTGCGCGTTGTCAATACCGCCCTGATCGTTCACATGGTCGGCAAGGTTCTTCACACCAGTTTCACTTAGCTTTCCGGGATGGTAAACGAACCCGCCTGATTTCGAATCGTTGCCGAAGAACTTTGAAGCATAAACCTGCATCCCTATGCCAAGGCCCAGAACTTCGCGCAGCACCGTGACTGGCGAATAGCCTACATATCCATCGTAGCCCAGCGCCTTGATGTGCAGCACGTCGTCGACTGGTAGCTTGAATGAACTTCCGTTAATAGTCGTCGTGTAGTAAAGGTCGCCTTTGTCCGGCTTCACCGCCCACGTTGAATCAGGAAGAAGCGGCCAAAGGCCGACGGGTTGCCCCAGATCGTTGCGCTGAATTTCGAAGTACCCATTACCCCATAAGCAGGCGTGGTGCTGGCCGGTCTGCCGGGCGGTGAACGGCTGCATATAATCGTTCGCCCGGCGGTTCATCACTTCAGCGGCCGGGTGTTTATCGACCTTAGATTTTCCGCCCTTGCCGTCAGGTTTATAAACGTCGACTGGCAACATAGCCAGCGCATCTGCAAGGATTCCGACTGCACAGTAAACAGCGGGAAGCGACATGGCGTTGCTGGTGTTAACGCTGACGCCTGCGTTCGTTTTCCGTCCGACGCTGCGGAAGAACACAGCATCTTCGTTCGACAGCGCATCGTGGGCGTTCTCATAACGTGGTGTCGCGCTGCGCGGTTCCAGAAACATTCTTTATCCCCTTGATGATAGAACGGCTAAAGCGATCAGTCCGATTCCGAAGCTGATTAAGCCATAGGGTAATGCAATAAGGCCGAAGCCAACAGACAGGAAAATTATTCCTGCGAAGTACGCTATGTCCTGCGGCGTTACGCGACGCCCCTTCTTCGAATCAGATGGTAAAGCTGATTCCGCCCCTTGTTTCGTAGACACTTTGCTGTTCCCCCTGATCTGCCAACATAAGCCCCAGCCCCATGCACAGGCAAACTATATCGTCTATCTTTTCCATGCTGTCCTGCTTATCGGGTGCGAAGTTATCGTTCGCATCCTTGCGCGTGACAAGGTTCGATGCGTTCCACCTTAACACTGGGTCGTTACCATAGGCAAGCTGGTGCGACAGATACAGCCGGTCTAGGAACTTAATCGCAGGGTTATAGCTTTTAATACCCTGAATGAACTTGATAACCGGCACGTCTTTTTCCATGAGTCGGCGAACAAGGTCTGTCGAGTTCCAGTCGTCGAAGGCAATGGCCTTCGGGTTAAACCGTGCCATAGCTTCAAGAATATCTTTTTCCATGAACGAATAATCGGCGACTGAACCGGGCGTCGCCGTGATAAGCCCAGCATCGACCCATGAACGATAGGGAAGACCGGCACGTTCTGTTCGGCCGACGATAGCGGCTTCCGGCAGGTATCGCTTGCCCCATGTGAACACGCGGCCGTCGTCGCCGCGCCACACCAGTCTGAATGCTGTTAAGTCCGACACGGATGCCAAGTCGAATGCGCCCCAGCATGGCAGTTTCTTCATCGCATCCAGATCGACTTCGGCCGTATTCTTGTTCCACTCCGTCATATTGATGTGGCCGTTCTTCGCACTTGTCCATACGTTCAGGCGCTTTGTTTTAAACTCGTAAAGGGCTTCGGGGTTTACCTTTGCTTCGTTTGCATAGTTCTGGAACTCTACCGGGTTCACGCTAACGCCATAGTTCGGGTTCGCCTTAATCCAAACAGCCGGGTCGAACGGATCGTCGTCGTCGTCGATGGTGAAAATAATTCCGAAGTAATTATCCAGTACGACGACGCCTTCTAGGATTTTCTTCACTAGCTTATGTTGTTCGAAGCAGACGCCCTGCACGTTATAACCTGCGGTCGTGATATAAAGGCTTAAGGGGTTCCGGCGCGCGCCGCGTGCTGACTTCATAACGTCGAACAGGTCGCGGTCTTCGTGCGCGTGCAGCTCGTCAAGAATTGTGCAATACGGGTTCAGACCGTCCTGCGTCGACG
>JBFWTA010000120.1:0-7698 GCA_050248075.1 Bdellovibrionales bacterium
GGATCTGCATGCCCTGGCGGTCCACGATGGTATAGCCCTCCTCGAAATTGCCGAAGGCGACCGAGAGGCTGCCCGCCGCCACCGCCGGCATGTCCTCGCCGAGATGGACCGGAAAGCCGAGCAGCGTCGCCGGCTGGCCCGCCTGCAATCCCGGCTGCCAGATATAGGCGTTGGTCGTGCTTTCCTTGAACTTGCGGATCAGGTCGGCGACCGCGCGCGGCATGATCCAGGCGGCTTTCGGGTGATAGCCGGATTTCAGCTTGTGCATCAAAGTGACGAGGCAGTCCGCCGGGTTGCCGGACGCGAAGGCGCCGCTGGCGCCCGTCGCTACATATTGCAGCACGCCCCAGGCGCGGGTGGCGTCGTCGACCGCCTGCGCGGCGTAGCTGGTGAAGCCGCGCGGCTGGGTGACGCCGTCGCCGGTGACGAAGGCGGCGTTTTCGGCGCGCGCGAATTTCGCGGACACCTTGGCCACCAGCCAGTCCTCGACATCGATCGTGGCGTCGTCGAGAAGCTTCTGCGTCGCCTTGGGCTGGGCGTAAAGCTCGTAGACCGGAATGCGGATGCGGCCCATGGCGCCGTCGGACGTGTCGGCGGGCGTGGCGGTTTCCGAAATCCATTGCGCGGCGGGTTCGCCGGTGTCGCGCAGCATTTCGACCGCGTCGCTCGAGATCGTCATCACCGTCGCCAGCTGGCGCATCGGCGTCGTGTCGAACTGGCGCGTGACGATGCGGGCGGCGAGTTCCGGCGGCACGAGATAGCCGCCCTCGGCGCTGTCGATCACCTCGAGCGCCTTGCCCTGCAGTATGCCGAGATCCTGATCGAAGCCTTTCGTGACATAGCGCAGAAAGGCCTGTTTGTAGTCGGCGTTGCCGTCCGGCAGCTCATGCGCGGCGCCGAAGGCCGGGCGGCGCAGCACGGCCTTCACCTGCGTCACGTCGTCCTGCAGCCGCGTCATGTGGCGGTCCATGCGGCCGAGCTTTTCGTCCAGCAGGACATCCGCCGCGCCGCGCCGTTCGATCTCGGCCAGGCGCTGGTCGTTCACGGATTTATATTCTTCAAAGGACCGCGCCAGCGTCTCCGCGGCGTTGCGGACCTCGGTAAGGTCGATCATGTATTGCTCCTTGGGTGTGTTGGGTTCAGGGGTCGAGGTTCGGGGGTCAGGGGCCCTGAGATGCCCTGAGCCGTCGTATCGGCGTTAACCGTGTTTTTTGGTTTTAGTTTCGCTAAGGGAAGCTATGTTCCCAGCATATTCACATGGATTTGAGGTTCCGGATAATGTCTGACGATGTACGTTTTGAGTTTCGTATAGGCGAGCATGTGATCGTTACGCGCATTCCCAATTCAAGAGCTAAGAATACAGTAGGCTATGAGCATAGCGGCACGATTGTGAAAGCCTATGTCGTACCTCTCAGTGATGGTACACAAGCATCTGCGTATAGCGTGCGCTTGGATCCCGATGCTCACGGTAGTTTGATTAGATCGCGGCGGCCTGTTTTATCGAACATCCGTGAAGCGAACATTCGACGCGCCGGTTCCGAACCCGGCAGTTGCTAGACGCCTCCATTCCGGTTTTCCGACAGCCGCTGCGCTGCCTGTTTGAGGCGGTTGGCGGCGAGGTGCAGCGTCGGCGTTTTCACCTCGCCGATCCGCGCGGCGTCGTTGGCCGGGAAGGTGACCAGCGAAATTTCGAACAGGTCGATATCGCTCAGCACGCGGGCCTTGCGCGCCGCGTCGAGGCGCGAGGCGGTGACGCGGTAGCCGATGGAGAGCCCCGTCAGCGCGCCGAGTTTCAGAAGCTCGTACGCCGCCGCCCCTTTCTGGGTGCCGAGCGCGAGGCGGCCTTCAACGGCGAGGCCGCTGGCGTCCTCCTGCAGCAATTGCCAGACGCCGAGCGGCTGGGTCGGGTCGTGCATCCACAGCATGGCCGGCATTCGGCCCAGTCGCCGTGCCTTCGCCAGCGTGCGGGCAAAGGCGCCGGGCGCCACGATTTCGTTCTGGCTGTCGATGATGCCGAAGGCGCTGGCGTAGCCGGCGAACACGCCGCCCGCGCCAAGCGTCTTGACCTGCAGCGTGCAGGTCCTGTGCTTGATGGTCATGGATTCCTCGATGGTTGTTGCAAATATCAGCCGCGGCTCAGCGTATCGCCGCCGTCGACCGGGCCGTAACCGGCCGCCGCGCGTTTTTCGTTGATCGTCAGGAAACCGGCGTTCTGCAGCTTGCTCCATTGCGCGTCGCGGCGCAGCGCGAGGGCGCTGATGTCGTCGGGGTCGTAATCGAGCTCGAGCGCGTCGCCGAAAAGCGGCGGCAGCCAGTGGTCGAAAGCGGCGATGACGCGCGTGACCAGCGGCAGCACGGTTTCCTCGTAAAGCGCGAGCCGCGCCTCGGCCATGTTGGCGTAGGTCTGCGCGTCCGGAATGCCGACCAGCTGCGCCGGCACGCCGAAGGCGAGTGCGATGTCGCGCGCCGCCGTGTTGCGGCCCGCCAGCCAGTCCATGTCTTTCGGGCTCAGGCTCATCTCGCGCCAGTCGAGGCCGCCTTCGAGAATGAGCGGCCGGCCGGCGTTGCGGCTGCCCTGATAGGCCTGGCCGAGCTCCTCGCGCAGGCGGGCGAGCTGATCGTCGGTCAGCGCGGCCGGGCCGTCCTTGGGCGCGAAGACGAGGGCGCCCGAGGGCCGCGCGCCGTGATTGAGCAGCGCCTGGTTCCACGACCCCGCGGCGTTATGCTGGTCGAGCGAGATCTGCGCCGCCTCCAGCGGCGCCATGCCGTACCAGTCGTCCAGCGGATGAAAATGCCGGATATGCAGGATGGAGCCTGTTCCCGTGACCGGATCGGCGGGCCAGCGCGTGCTGCGGCCGTTCACCGTGTATTCATAGCCCTGCGGCAGGCCGTTCGGGCCCGGGACGACTTTCATGCGGTCGGGGCGCAGCGCGTAAAGCTCGACCGGCGCCGCGCCGTCCTCGGGGCGCACCGCCTCGATATAGGCGTTGCCCGCGATCGCCAGATAGGCATAGACGGATTCCATGAACGCCGCGCCGTCCTGGCGCGGGTTCGGGTGGCGCAGCAGATCGAGCAGGGGATGCCGGTCGATCTCGTGCCCGCCGCGGCCGTACAGCAGCCACGGAATCGCCGCGGCCGCCGTCGCCACCTGCATGACGCAGCGGTGCACGACGACGTTGGCGCGGAATCCCGCCTCGGCCAGATTTTCATAGCGCCGCGGCGTCCAGCGCGGCTGGCCCGCGCCGCTCCACGCCACCAGCGGGCCGGTGCGGCTGGCTTTGACGGCATGTCCGCCTTCGCTGCGCTTCGGCGCGACAAGCTTCACGAGATCGATAAACCCCATGCGATTACCTTTTTTGGTTAGGGCTGACGGCTCTTTTCTTTTTCGGGGGCGGTGATAGGGTTTTACAAAATCAGTCGGCAATTTTGAAAGGAACGATCATGACAAGGTCTGAAACTAGACGTCACGATATTACAAGCATCAGCAATACAACGGCGCTTACGACCCAGATCCTTTTTGTTGCCACGGGAAACGTCCTTGTCGCCGAAACCTGCTCAGGCGGTGTGCATGGCAATCGTAGTGCTCCCGACATTATCGAGTGCCATTTTCCCGATGATCGCGTCGGTTATGTTGACCGGCGTGAAGGCAAGATTGCGATCACGCCCGTTCTCCATTTTCCCGGAGCTTATGCGCGACGTCTTGCGACTTTCAAAAATAATAGAGTAAATATTCCAGCCTGAGCGGGGCATGCCGAAAAGGCAGGCCGAGCCTCAGACTATCAAATCTGAGAAAGCCCGATTACAAAGGGCTTCCATTTTAAGCGGTTTTCCAACCTTTTCGTGTGGAGGCAAAATTAAAGCGCTTGGTGCTTCTGCCGTCTTCCATCTCTTCGATACATTTTACTTCCTGCTGAACATTAACGCTTCCTTCAATATGGCCAAGCATGATCATTCTCAGCAACCTATCAGTCGGTGAAGGAATTACGGATTGCTCTTTTTCGTATCTGGCTATGGACTGACTGTCACATCCCAATAATTTGCCAAGGCTGCTTTGGGAAAGATCCATATAAGTTCTGAGATAACGTATTTCTTTTCCGCTCAGCACTTTTTGTCCCCGGATAAGGCGCAGAGCAATTGCTTTGTGCAATCCATCCATATCGTGGATGATTATGCTTTCCCCATCCTCGTCTTTTATTCTTTCAAAGCCGCTCAGCAGATACACGTTATCTAAACCGCATCCCTTATAGAGATATGGCTTTTGGGGACGGTCGCCTTTATGGCCAAAAATATGTGCGCTCATGACAGGTCCTCCCATTCTACTGTTTTTACTTTTAACTTTCCAATCTTGGTTAAAATAACAACCACCACACCAGCATCCCTATTTCCTCTTAAGTTGCGAATAATTTTGCACTTCCATTCTCCCGGATATTTTCCTTCCTCGGGCGTACCAACAACATGCCCTGTTCGCATAATATGGAGGGCATCATTAAAATTTATGCCCCGTTCTTCCGAGCGCTCCGTGCAATGGCCTGACCAAATAACATTGGATGAGCTTTTTGAAAGCTCATGTATGCGCTTTTCGGCTATGCTGGCGGTTAGCCGCATTTTGCAAACTTTTGAATGTTCAGCCATAGCAAGGCCACCATAAGATACCTATCAATATGATAGGTAAAAATAATTAATCAAGAGTAAAGATAGGTGTTTTTAGCCGTTTGTTTCAGTACCCTATATGATCTTACCTCAGGGTTTGATCTCGTGCCTGTGCAAACGTTTCCGAATTTTTAGGCTACCGGTATTTATCCATTGGCCTCTGCTTTTTATGCGCTTTGTTCTTTGCCTTCGCGCGAGCGGAACTATCACAACATCCTCACCCTCGGCTCTCCCCGCGCCGTTTCGCTTAACTCCGAAAGCGCCCAGACCAAAGCATCCACGCGGTCGGGGGAATGGGGGCCATGGCCGGTGAAGCTGCACATCTGGTCCTCGAGGCCGGACAGCATGCCGACATGCTTGACGCGGCCCTGTTCGTAGAGCGCGGCGACCGGCATGGCGCGTTCGGCCTTGCCGCGCAGCGCGCGGACCGGTTTGAACAGGATGCGCGGCGCGATCTGGCGCAGCATGCGCTCGACCAGGTCGCCGCCGGCATTGACCTCGGCCACCACCATCTGGGCGTTCTGTTCCTCGTACAGCAGCACGGCGCGGTTGGCCCAGCCGTCGGGGGTGAATTTGCCCGACCAGTCGGCAAGAACATAATAGAGTCCGTCCGTCCCGCGTCCGGCGGCGACGATGCCGGTTTCGTCGTTGCCCTCGCCATGGCCCAGCGCCGGGTCGACGGCGACGACGACGCGCGCGAGCTCGGGCGCCGAACGCACGCGGTTGGCGTCGATCGCCTCGCGTTTCCACATCGCGCCGTCGATATCCTCCAGCAGCTGCGCGTCGAGTTCCTGGCGGCCGAGGCGCGTGCCTTCGTAGCGGTCCTTCAGCTGGTTCAGCACATGCGGCGCCAGATTGTCGGCGTTGTCGGCGGTGCGGCCATGCGTGAGGTAGACCTCGCTGCCGCGGCGCTTGAAAAGATGCTTGATCACGGTTGTGTTCCTCGGTGTTGTCGTCACGATCACGCGCGGGTCGGGGCCCAGCCGGAGCCCGAACCACATCTGGTCGAAGGCGTCGTTGTCGGGCCAGGCGCCGAGCTCGTCGCACCACACGCGGTGATGCTGCGGCCCGCGCAGCCTTTCGGGCTCGTCGGCGGAAAACAGCTTGAAGCGGCTGCCGTTGGCCAGCACCAGCTCGCCCATGCTGCGGTTCCATTTCTCGACGCAGGACGCCGGCAGCACTTTCAAAAGGCCGCTTTCGCCTTCCACGCAGGTGTCGCGCGCGTCGGCGTAAGTGGGCGCTATGACGCCGAGCCGCGCGCCGGGGGCGTACAGCGCGTAATGCGCCATGTCCTCCGCGCCGCTGCGCGTCTTGCCCCAGCCGCGCCCGGCCAGCAGCAGCCAGACGCGCCAGTCATTCAGCCCGCCCGGCAGCCCCGTCCGCGGCGGCGGGGTGATCTGGTTCGGCCGCGCCCGCGCCAGCCAGCGCAGCCGGTTCGCGAAGGCCATCAAGTCGGTATGCGGAATATTCCGCCAGGATTCGTTTGATATCGAGCAGTGCGGATTCACGTTCCTCGGCCTCGCGTTGCAGTTGTTCCTGATCTTTTTTGGGCTCCAGCCTGTCCAGCAGCGCCTTTCCCGCCGAGACGCGGGCGGGGTCGCTTTCGCTGGTCACCAGCACCTCGAACATTTCGTGCAGGACCTGCGGGATGTTTTCGGGGCCGGGGCTTTCCGGGATGAAGGGCGGCAGCACTTCCTGCACCGGCACCACGACGACGGCGGCGGCGGATGGGTCGGGGTCGGTCATGACGGGTCTTTCGTAATTAGGGGTTGAAGAAAAATGTCTCCGCTGCGTTCCCCCTTCCCGGGGTGAGGAAAAAGGGGTAACTTTTTATTAACCAAATCGGTCCCACCATTTGTTCACGGGCGAATCAGGATGTTCGCATTTTCCCTTTATCCCAGGACGGGCTATACCTGCCGGCACGTATCCGGCGTAAGGACCCTTCATGGTTGATTCGATCCATAATTCCGGCAGTCAGATCAGCACGCTTTTGCGCGCCCAGTCGGCCGCCGCGACCGGCGAGTCGGCGCAAAGGCTGACGAAGCAGAATGCCAACGGGGCGCGGCCGGTCACGGTGCAGCCCGCGGTCCGGCTGGCCGGGGTTTCCGGCGACACGCCCTTACCGCGCGGCAGCATTGTCGACATTATCGCCTGACCGTCCCGCCGGCGCATCCGGCGCGCCGCTTTCAGGCAGACCGTACCAATCGGCCAGCCGTCCGAGACCTTTTTGCAGGCAGGCCACCGTTCGCCCCTCGGGCCACTGGTCGTGGCAGACCACCGACACCACCGCGTTCGAATACAGCATGCCGACCGCCCGCAGCGCGTTGCGCCAGCGGCGATAGGCGGCTTCTTCGTAGTCGTCGCGGTCGCCCGCGCCGAATTCCGATTGCACGCCGCAATTGTAGCTTCCCACGAGATGCTTCTCGAGACCCGCACGTTTAAAGTCCTGTTTCAGCCGGAAGGCGGCATCGCTTGCGCGCTGGCCGATAAACCCGCCCAGCCGCAGCACGTCGATGACGTGTTCCTCGGTGGCGCGCGCCGCCAGAAGCCCGGCCTGATCGGTCGGCTCGAACACGCGGCCCGAATGCTGCCAGCGCTCCGGCGGGCCGCGGTCGGGTACGGCGATTTCGCGAAAATAGCGCCGGTCGGTCTTGACCGGCGGACGGCGGCGCGGCTTGGTCATCGGCGACATACCTGTTTTTATAGAGTTATCGGGTATCGCGGCGGCAGTTCCGTCTTGCGGAAAGGCCGGCATCCAGGCGCAAAAGGGGCCTTCTGATTGTCAATATATCCATAAAGGATATACATGTCAACCGCAATTATTCGGGTTGCGTAACTATTTTTTTGCCTCGACCCGGGCGGCGCCGGCGGCCGGGCAAAAAAACATCGAAATGTCGGGGGCGAAAGCCGGGCCGCCGGGTTTTGGTCGCAGCGAGGGCCTTCGGGTTGTCAATGTACCCATAGGGGACACCCATGTCAACGGATATTTTCACTTTGTGATTTCTTTTTTTACCCGTTTGGGTTAAGATGTTGCCAATAAGGGATAAT
>JBFWTA010000121.1:0-7652 GCA_050248075.1 Bdellovibrionales bacterium
CGTTTCAGCGATTTGCTCTCGACCAGATATTTCCCCGGCACGTAATCGATGACGATATGCGCGAAATCCGGCTGGCCGGTGATGGGGCACAGCGTCGTGAATTCCGGGAAGGTCAGGCGCACGAGATAGTCGTAACCCGCATAGGGTTTCGCCACTTTCTCCAGCACCGCCCGGGCGGGCGAGGCGGGAAGGGCGGTCTTGCGGCCGAGCTGGGTGAGGGCGTTTTTGGGCATGGCCCGGTTTTTAGCCTTTTTCGGGGATTTCCGCCAGCCATTCGGCGCCGCGGTTAACCATGTTTCGGGCTGAGCAAGTAAAAAACGGGTGATAGGATGGGGGCCTAATTCGGGACGTGATGAAAATGGATATCCTTAACAGCCCTTTATGCGATCCGCTTTGCAGATCCCTTGGATTCAGTAATCCGGGTTTTATTCTCTTCGGCATCATCGACGGTGCCCGTACCGCCATCGTCAAGGGCGCGACGGGCGAACATCTCGAGGTCCGGCGTTATCCGGACGGGCGCCTCAAGGTTATCGAATTTGACGATGTGGATTCACAAGCATGGACGACAACGGAAGTTGTTCCGAACGGATTGGTGATCATCGAAAACTCCAGACCGGGGCTTCCCTTTGCCCTCGTTCATGGAGCGCAGGGAAAACAGCGGGCCGGACGCGCCGTCGAGGCCCACCGCATCGCGGATAAGGTTTTCGAATCCATCAAGCGCCACCGGCCGGGATTTTTCGAACACCTGCCGACCGAAGCGGCAAGGCGGCATAATTGCGATGTGGTCTTCGAAGGAGCCTCGACCCGGAACATTTTCGGCCTTCTCCGAAAGGCAGGCATCGCGTGCGGAGAGGAAGGCATGGTCACCGTGGCTGACAGGGTGTGCGACCGGGCTGCTTACGACCAGCCTTCCATGAAAGCCGAACGTCTCGGGCTGTTCGGATCGGCACGTATCGATTTGATGGACGATTTTCCGGTTGCCGGAAAAAATGCCGTTTCCGGCCATTACGCAGCGGAGCAGGTGCCCACGGAAGATTATACCAACATCCAGATCAAGGATCCCCGTAGGGAGCCCGAACATTATTTCATGATCATAAATCTTGCCCATGGCGGCAACAGCATGATCTATGTCGCCAAGCCGAACCGGATTCCCGATGTGGAACGCTTCGACGCCGCTCCATCTTTCGCAGGCACCCGGAATTCCGCCGGGCCTCGCCGTCCGGATCGGGACAGCGCGTATCGCGGCACCGTGCGCGGCATACTTGCCGAAGTGCAGCGGTTGATGCGGCCGGGGTTCGGGTAAGGCTGGTTGGCGGACATGGCGAAAGGCATATTTCAGGGACGATTTTGAATTCCATGACATTGAAGAACCGGAGACAAAAACCATGATCGAACGCGATCAATGGCGCGGCGAAAAGGCGGCGGCGTTTCACGCGCTGCTGGGCGTCGCCCGGGGGCCGGCATGCAAGGCCGGGCTGGTTGAATATGCCGAAACGGATGATGCTTATACTGTCGCCGTGCATGCCGGGCGCCGGCTGCTGACCTTGACGCAGCATCCGGGCGGGGCCATGGAAATCGACGATCAGACCATCGGACCGGACGGACAGGTCAGTTGCGAGGTCTGGAAAACCTCCGGCACGGATACGGTAACCCAGATAACCGAGCAATTCTGCCTGTCCGGCAAAAGCATCGTTCGGGTTTCGCGGACGGCATGGGACTATAAAGATCAGGGTACCGTCGACCGCATGAGGCAAAGGGTTGGCGGCGTGCTTCGGGAAGCCGGCCTGCGTCTTGCGGACAAGCCAAGAAACCTGCAGCCGCCTCCTTTGCTACAGCTGCGCTGACGGGCGCGCCTTCTTCTTCATCCGATGCGGAAAAAACCGCAACCCGTCCGCCGCGTCACTGCGTGCCAAAGGGATGTGTTGACGGCGGGCATGCGCCGTGCCTAACATCCCGTCCGTCCCACCGGATTTTTTCTTATTCATGTTCAGCGGTCTTTTCGAGTTTTTTAGTATGATATGAAATGAAAAGTCGGGAACAGGCCGGCAACTGCTTTCGGGCGGGCGGATCCCCGGCTTTCTAATCCGGGACGCTCGCAAGAGCGTCCCTTTTTCTTTGCATTCATTCAACAAAAAACTGCAGATTACATACGGTGTGTGCGGTTCTTGACGCGAGGCCAATCCTCGTTACTCCTTCTCCATCGTGCATTGCAGCGGGTGCTGGGCCTGTTTGGCGGCGTCCATGACCTGGGCCACCTTGGTTTCGGCGACTTCGTAGGTATAGACGCCGCAGAGGCCGACGCCCTTCCGGTGCACATGCAGCATGATGCGGGTGGCTTCCTCGCGGCTCTTGCCGAAAAAGGTTTCCAGCACCAGCACCACGAATTCCATCGGCGTGTAATCGTCGTTCAGCAGAAGCACCTTGTACATCGAGGGCTTCTTCGTCTCGGGCTTCGGCTTGAGAACGACATTGGTATGCGGCGCGACAGTGCCGGCGTCGCCGTCCTTGTCCTTGTCGCCGGCGCGGGTGAGAAAATGGATGTGCATACGGCAAGTATAATACAGAGACAGATTATTTCGCCACGTGAAAGAGGGACGCGGGAGAAAAGCATTCAGCATTCAGGATTCAGGGAATTATTTTGATTCCTCCATTTCCCTGAATCCTGAATGCTGACCCCTGATCCCTCTTTTTGCACCGCACGATCATGTTGCGATGCACAACCGAATCGGGGTGGTCAAGCCTTCGTTCTTCTGGAAAAACAGGGGCGATGTTTTTCGCGGCCGGTAATGCCAGTGGCAAGCGCCGTGAAAACAAAATCGCCGCCGACCAAGGACAAGAAGAATGCAAATTACGGGAATGTATCACGGGGCCCGGCTGCTCAGGCTGGTCGGTTTTCCCTCTTCCGAAATTCTGGGGCCCGAGGCCACCGAAGCCGAGATCAAGGGGCTTCTCGACCGCCACGGCGAGATCTTCATCAAGCCGATTTTCAAGGGCGGCGTCGGCAAGAAGGGCAAATCCGGCCTTCTGGGACGCGCCAAAACCGTCCGGGATGCCCTGGCGGAAAAGGAACGGCTTTATTTCGTCACGCATCAGGCCGGCAACGCGGTCTATAAATCGAACGGCGTCACCTTCGAAGGCGGCGTGCCGGCCCATCACGAGGTTTATTTTTCGCTGACCGACAGCACGCGTTACCGTGCGCCGACCATGACCATTTCCCATTGCGGCGGGATGGATATCGAGGAAATCTCGCGCGACAGGATCGCCGAGGTGCCGTTCGATCCGCTGACGGGGCTGAAATCCTTCGTCGTCGCGCATGCGCTGTCGGATCTCGGCGCGCCGAAGGACATCATCTCGCCGCTGGTGCAGCAGCTGCCGAAGCTGTGGGATCTTTATCACCACTACGGCATGACGACGCTGGAATTGAACCCGATCCGCATGGGTATCGGCAAGAACGGCGCGCTGACACCGGTAGCCTGCGATTTCAAATGCGGTTTCGACCGCGACGATCCGCGCGTCTCGCGCCTCGAGCTGCCGGACAGCCTGTTTACCGAGGATGTGTCGGAATTCGAGCAGGAGATCAACCAGCTCCGCACCTATCAGGGGCAGAGCGACGTCTATGTCACCAACCCGAAGGGCACGGTGCTGGCGCTGACTTTCGGCGGCGGCGCCAATTCGCTGGTGACCGAGGCGCTGGGCGAGGACGGGATCATTTCGTCCGATTTCGGCGGCAACCCGCCCTATGAAAAGATGCGCGACGTGGCGCGGATCACCTTCAAATACTGGCTGAGACAGACCAATGTCCTGTTCGTCATCGGCGGCAAGGCGAACAATACCGATATTTTCGTCACCTTCCGCGCCATCGCCGACGCGCTGCGCGAATATGTCAGCGCGCACGGCCCGCAGCCGATCACGGTCGTGGTCGGGCGCGGCGGTCCCAACCTCGTGCGCGGTCTTGTGGCGTTCCGGGACGTGGTGGAGGCGCTGGGCGTGCCGTACCGGATCTTCGCGCATGATTCGGCGATGAGCGCCGTGGTGGATTACGTCAAGGGCGTCGACCGCTGGATGAAAGCCGGCGGCCGCGCCGGGATCGCGGCGAAGCTCGGCATTCGTACGGACGCGACCATAATGGCGCTCAGTCCAAAGCAGCAGAAGGGCAGCCGTGCATGACACTTTGTCTCTTAAGCGGCTATCGTTTTCTGCATAATATTTTGCCGGGAGTGCCGCACGCTTCCCCTCCCCTCGAGGGAGGGGTTAGGGGAGGGGGCCAGACCTTCGTCCGGGCCATTGCCGTAACATCAGATTTTAACGCCAACGTCTTGCCCCCTCTCCTGTCCTCTCCCTCGAGGGGAGAGGAACCCTTAAGGCGACACTTGTTGTCATTTAAGTATCGCAACGGGCGGATGGCGTTCCTCCATCATTTGTCTTTCACATGCTATCGTCTTTTTCATCCTGCAAAAAAGGAACGGGAAATTTTCCGGCAGCGTTTATTGCCGATTTCACCGAGGAAAAATCATGAGTAAGTCCGCAACGCAACCCGCTTTCGAAAATACCTTCCTGATCGAATCGCTGTCGCAGATCGCGACGGCGAAGGACCGCATCTGCGTGCTGAACATTCTCGGCAAGGAATCGCGCGGCGTCACGCCGGTCAGCCATGCCTATTCCGGCGGCAACATCGTGTTCGGCACCTCGCCCGGCAAGCGCGGCGAAAGCCTCGGCACGCCGATCGGCGGCATTCCGGTTTATAACAACGTGCGCGAAGGGCTCGCGGACGGGCATAAATTCAATACCGGCGTGGTCTATCTGCCGCCCGCCGCGGTGCGCGACGGCGTGTTCGAATTCATCCGCGTCAACGAGGCGCTGGAAAAGGTCGTCATCCTGACGGAAAAGGTGCCGGTGCGCGACGCGCGCGAAATCCGCGCCTTCGCGCTGTCGCGCCGGGTGCAGGTGTTCGGCGGCAACAGCCTCGGCGTCGCCGACAGCTGGAACCATATCCGCATCGGCGGCGCCCTCGGCGGCGACACGCCGGAAGAAACCCTGTGCAAGGGATCGGTGGCGATCTATTCCAACTCCGGCAATTTCACCACCACCATCGCCAGCTATCTCCGGACCGCGGGCTGGGGCACCACCACCTGCGTCTCGTCCGGCAAGGATCTTTATATCTTTTTCGCGCCCGACGAATTCGCCCATGCCTTCAACAACGACGAGCGCAGCAAGGCGGCCGTCATGTATGTCGAGCCGGGCGGGTATTACGAGGAACGGCTCGACCTCAGGAAGCCGGTGGTGGCCTGCGTGGTGGGGCGCTGGAAATCCAAACTCACGCGCGCGGTCGGCCATGCCGGCGCGCTGGCGCAGGGCGAGGACAATGCCGAGGCCAAGGAACGCTGGTTCATGCGGCATTTCGGCGTCGACGCCATCTTCACGCCGGACAATCCCGTGGTATCGGCCAAGGGTGCGGTGGTGACGGATATCGCGCATATTCCTTTGGCGCTCACGGCCGTGATGAAAAAGAACGGCATCAATCCCGATTTTGCGGCGGAAGGCGATCTGAGCCTCAAGCCCTGGTTCGGCGGCAATGCGGGCATCGCCCTGCCGCAGGAATTCGATCTCAAGCCCGTCCGGGCGATCGCCCCCTATGACAGCCAGATCGAGGAACTGACCCATCATGTCGGCGCGGTGTTTCCGCGCCAGAACATGAAAGACATGTCGAGTTCCTCCATCATGGACCCCGAGACGCAGGTGACGCGCGTCAGCGGCGTGTCGGTGCTGGACGCGGCGGGCCTGCCGCTGGAGGCCAATCTGTGCCTGCCGCTGACGCGCGAGGTGAACGACGCCAACGACAACGCGCTGTTCGATATCGCGGTCGCGGCCGGGCTGAACCTGCACGGCGATCCGGCGGCGGTAGTGGCCGATGCGGTGCGCGACGCCGGCAACGCGCCCAACGCCACGCTGGCGGCGGCGGTCTGCGCCATCGGTCCGTCGCGGGTGGAACCGGCCTGCGCGGCGGCGGATGTGCTGATCGATCTTTTTGCCCATAAGGCGAAGGGCAAGGCCCCCGAGCTTACGGCGGAACGGCGCGCGGTGTTGCTGGGCGCGGCGCCCGACGCGCGGGCGGCGGCGATGCTGAAGGCGTACAAGGCGCGCGGCGCGAAATCGGAATTCGTGGATTATCTCGTGTCGCTGGGCGGCCATCCGACGGCGGATGCGGTGCTGGCGGCGCTGACGACCACGATTGCCTGGGACGCGCTGATGACGAAGCGCATTGCGCGCGGCACGGTACGGAACCTGCCGTGGTACGCCCGGATTTTCGCCGCGATCATCGGCGCCTCGGCGCCCGCCGCGAAACACACGGCGGATACGTTCTGCGGCGTGGCGATGGCGGCGATTTACGAAAAATTCTCGGCGACCGAGATGGCCTATCTGGCGCTGTTCGGCGAAAAGCCGGAGGCGGCGCAGCTGTTCCCGTTCCAGACCATGCTGGGCCTCATTATCTCGAACGGGCCGGGCACGATTTCGGCGCAGGCCGCCAAGGCCGCCGTGTCGGCCGACGGGCCGGAACAGCCGGACCGGGTGCAGATCAACAAGGCCATGGCCGCCTTTTTGACCGGCACCGGCTTTGCCCATGGCGGCAACGGTTTCGAGGGCATCGAGTTTCTGGTCGAGCGCTTCAGGGACGCGACCTTAAAGGACGCCGGAAGCGAAAATCACGGCATCGACCTCAAGGCCGTCGCCGCGGCCTATGCGAAACGTTTCAAGGCCGAAAAGGCGGCGCGCAAGGCGGTCGGCGAGGAAGCCGCGAATATTCCCGGCATCAACCATCCTGTCTTTAAAGGGCAGCCGGTCAATCACGACCCGCGTGAAGTATATCTTGAGGAGCTGTTCAGAAAGCGCGGCGAGTTCAATGTGTTCCACGCGTTTTATCGGGTTCTGGTTCAGGTGCTGTTCGACACCGGCGTTACCAAAAATGTGTTTTGCGTGAATATCGACGCGGTGATCGCGGCGCTGCTGCTAAAGCTGGTCTGGCCCCGTTACGTGGCCGGAACGTTCACCGGGGACGATCTGCGCAACGCCGCCTTCACGGCCTTTCTGTTCGGCCGCATGGCGGGCTGCGCCGGCGAGATCGACGACCATATCAACCGCGGGCGCAACATGGACACGCGCACGCCGGCAAGCAAGTGCGGGTTTGTGACGTAGGAGAGAGTGAGAAACCCCCTCTCCAGCAAAAACCAAGGCGTTACTGCGTAACGCCAGGTTTTTGCGTCCTCCCCCTCAAGGGGGGAGGTTTTGGCCGGTGTTTTTTTAATCAACAGCGAAAGGAAAAGCGATGAGCAAGATCAAGGTGAAAAATCCGGTTGTCGAAATCGACGGCGACGAGATGACGCGTATTATCTGGCAGTACATCAAGGATCAGCTCATCCTTCCCTATCTGGATGTCGAGTTGAAATATTACGATCTCGGCATCGAAAGCCGCGACAAGACCGACGACAAGATCACCGTCGAGGCCGCCGAGGCGATCAAGACATACGGCGTCGGCGTCAAATGCGCCACCATCACCCCCGACGAGGCGCGGGTGAAGGAATTCCATCTCAAGAAAATGTGGAAAACGCCCAACGGAACGATCCGCAACATTCTCGACGGCACCGTGTTCCGCGAGC
>JBFWTA010000122.1:0-7635 GCA_050248075.1 Bdellovibrionales bacterium
CGGCCCGGCCCAGATATAGATGAATATCAGCGACCAGAAATGCAGGATCGAGAGGCGATACGAATAGATCGGCCGGTCCGCCTGTTTCGGAATATAATAATACATGATGCCGAGAAAGCCGGCGGTCAGGAAGAAGCCGACGGCGTTATGGCCGTACCACCACTGGATCATGGCGCTCTGCACGCCGCCAAAGGCCGCATAGCTCTTGGCGCCCCAGATCGAGACCGGCAGGCTGAGCCCGTTGACGATATGCAGAATGGCGATCGTGACGATGAAGGCGAGGTAAAACCAGTTGGCGACATAGATATGCGGCTCGTGGCGCCGGATGATCGTTACCAGATAGACCAGCAGATAGGCGACCCAGACGATGGTGAGCCAGAGATCGGCATACCATTCGGGCTCGGCATATTCCTTGCCCTGGGTGATGCCCATCAGATAGCCGGTGGCCGCCATCACGATAAACGCCTGATAGCCCCAGAAGGTGAACAGCGCCAGGCCGTCGTTCCATAAACGCACGCGGCAGGTACGCTGGACGACGTAATAGGACGTTGCGAACAGCACATTGCCGCCGAAGGCGAAGATAACGCCCGACGTATGCAGCGGCCGCAACCGTCCGAAATTGACGTATTCGATAAAATTCAACGCCGGCCAGACCAGCTCGAGAGCCAGCCATAGCCCCGCCGCCATCCCTGCAAAGCCCCAGAAGAGAGACGCAACGGTGAAAAGGCGGACGATGTTGTCGTTATAGCGGGGTGCCGGGGTGGCGGCCGGGGCGGACATCAGATGAAAACTCCTGACAAAAGAAAGGCGAGCGCAAAAAGCGGAAACGCCCGGCGGCGTTCGAAGAGACGGCAGGCGCCCAGAAACAGAGCCGCAAACCCGGCCCCGGCGAGCACGGCGCAGCCAAGAATGCCCGCACAATGAAGGAAACATGCAACCTGTTCGTTTGAAAACGGAAGGAAGGCATGAGCCTGTTGAAGGGTACCGCGGCAGATGGGGATAAGGGATGGGGGCATGGTTTTTTTCTTATTGATATGCGAGCTCGTCTTTGCTCAGCCATTCCGAGGTTACATAATTGACGATAAGCGATTTGCGAAGGCCGCGGATAGTGCGCTTGCGCAACCCATGCCAGGTTTTTTCGCCGGGAATGAAAATGAGCCCCTTTCCTTTTCCGTAGGGCGCCGAGGCTACAAGATTATGCTCCGGCGTATCGTCATAGATATCCGTTCCCGCATCGAAAAGATCGGGATCGTCCGAAAGGTAAACCAGCATCGTGAACAGCTTGACGGATATATCGCGATGCGGCTCGAGCCAGAAACCGTTGGTGTCCTGGCAGTATTCGATGCGCAGGTGCCCGCCGGACAAATCCGATTTTGTGGCGCGCTCGATTTTCTCGACGACGGCCATATCTCCAAAGATCCGCGCGACGTCGCGGCAAACCGGATAGGCGGTGCAATGATCCGGCGTAAAGTAGAAACGGGTTGAGTTGTTGCTTTCGCGGCGCCCGTCGAACAGCGGCGCGAAAGGCGGCAGCAACGGAAGATCGGCAATACCGTCTATCACGTCATCCGGCAGCGCGTTTTCCAGAAGCCAGTAATCGTAAGGCCGGGTTTCATGGCGCGCGGCGGCGAGGCTGGCCAGAAAATAACCGGCGAGCGGGTCGATGACGGATTTTTCAGCAAGAGCGGTTTGCATGGCGGGCTCAATAATGCTGAAAGAGGCCGAGGCGCTTGAATGCCGCCGAAAGTTTATGGCGGCCGAGATTTTTCGCCAGCGCCACATCGGAGCGAATCCAGTTGAACATGATGTAGCGGCGCGGACCGACGAACGGCGTATGCCCATGCCAGGAGTTTTCGGTGCGCCGGAAGGCAACGAAGTTTCCGCCCGCCGGCGGGATTTCGGCGACGGCGTCGTCGATATTTTTATCGTCGCGTAAAAAGCGCAGCCGGCCGTTCTGATTGTCCCAGCTGGGAGCGTTGAGATACAAGAGGCAGGTGACGATCTTGTCTTTCGAATCCGTATGAATGCGCCCGTCTTTTTTCTGGCAATGGCCGCGCACGGTGATCATCAGCGGCTTGTCGCTGAGGTCGATGCCGAATTTTTCTTCCATGAGGCTTTCGAGCTTCGTGCTGTGGATATCCTCGATCAGATGCGTGAAGGCGCCGCCAAAACGGAGTTCGGACAGCGGAAAAATGCCGGGCTTGTCGATATGCGGGAAATCCTCGCCCACCTGGCGCAGATCGCCCTCGGCCAGAACATGCGACGCCGTCATATATGGAAACGGCGTTTCGATAACCGGCGTGGCGGCAAGGAGGCTCAGATCGAGCATGGCTTTTTCCGTCGATAATTAGCCTGCTCAGAAAAGCAGGTCCGGCCCTGCGCCACCTTGATTAAGGTCAAATGGCAAATTGTTATTTGCGGCGCGGGCCGGTTGGCGTTTGGTTAAAATTTATAACCAAGTCCAAAACCGACGATGGTGGGATCGAGGCTCACATCGGCGCCAATCGTCCCGCCATTGATGCTGGCATGGGTCGTGAGAAAAATGTGCTTCACGTCGATATTGGCGTACCAGTTGCCGTCGATATGAAAATCGGCGCCCGCCTGAATGGCCGGAGCAAAACGGTTTTCATATTCCACCTGCGTCGCGGCGCTGCCCGCGGCCGGCGAGGAATCGAAAAACACCGTGTAGTTAATGCCGGCGCCCACATAAGGATTAATTTTCGCAGTCGGCAGAAAGTGATACTGGGCCGTGACCGTCGGGGGCAGCAGCGAAACCTTGCCGAGATCGATATTGCCCGAGCTCGAGCCGTTATCATGCAGGTGATGACGCGTGACGGCGGCAATCGCCTCGATGGCAATGTTCGGCGTTAAGAAATAGGTAATATCCGCTTCCGGCTCGAACGATGTCGAGGCGTCGACCGTTCCGCCGATCGGCGTCACATGGCTGCTGACCGACGGCACCACCGCCAGGCCACGCAGACGCACTATAATGTCGCCAGCCTGAAAGCCGCGATAGTCTTCCGCCGCAGCCGGTCCGATTGCCAGAAGCGCCACAACACCGGCCAGTACGGCAATATTTTTCTTAACCATTTTTTTATTCCTTTCCGGATGATTGATCGACCTTTTTATGCTGGATAGACCAGCCCACATACGTCGAGTTTGACCGGCGTCAAATGAATAAAAGTATTGGGAAGTGTTGCGGAAAAGGCGCAAATACACGCCCATATATGTGTTGGCAAATAGTTTTGCATGCGCATTGAATACGGCATCGAAAAAAATGAAAAATTATCTATGTTGACGGCTTACTGATAATTTGTCCGCTGGACAGTTATGAAAAAATTGCGTCCTGATATATTGGGTGTGACGCCCGTGATCGAATATCATTTAAGCACACAGGACTTGATGGGCCGGCTTAAAAACGGGCTGGTAGCTCATCCCGGAAAACCACTCGTCTGCCGACCAACCGGGCGCACTCAAAGACCTGGCCAGGCAGACCCACGCCAAAAAAATACTAAACAGGAGTTGCCCTGCCTGATCAGGCACGTCGAATTCGAAATGGAAATCGACATGCTGAAACTCCGGGAACTCGGGATGCATCTCGGCCTGCCGATATGAGGAACTATTCCAGGACCTCGCAAATTTCCGCCATCCCGTTAACCATGAGATATTTACGGCTTTGTCAGGCGTTCCTGTTTCTGTAAGCTTCCAGTATTCATAGCACTCGATATTCAGACACAAAGTCATGGCGACCGATACATACAAAACACTTCTCCGGCTTGATCCGCCTCATCATCGCGCCATCGAACGGTCGCTAAAACGTTATCTGGATATGGATGGCGCTAACTGCCGCCGGCTTATGCGCACCATTTTGGAAACGGGAAGCATTTGCACCTTCGGCTACGGCTCGTTGATGCGCGATCCGCACGCGAAGCCGGACACGGTATATGCCGGTTATGTCGAAGGATTTGAACGCGATATGGTCCATCTTGACCGCCATTACCGGGGTACGCCCCGCCGGTTGAGCCTGACCATGGGAGTCGTACCGACACAAAACCCGCGGCAAAAACTGCACGGCCTGTTGCAGGTAACCCGCTTTGATGCCGGCAGCAGCAGCGAAGCCCTGGCGCGTCAGATTATGGACTATATTGAGAATCTGGCGTGGCGCGAAGTTTCGCTTAACCCGATCTATGCCTATAAAATTGTCGACGTGAAGAACCGTCGCGGCGCTTCCTTCCCGGCGATCATGTGCTGCCCGCCCGATAACAAGCATCCGTTATACATTTATACATTGGCCCCACCGCAAAGAAATCCGGAGGCAAAAGCCTGACCTTTCAGGAAAAAGCCGCCGTCATGGCAAACACACAGGGCGTAAAAGGGGCAAGCCCGCGTGGCACACCTCTACACTATCTCTCCCATGTTTTTCTGGGCATGCGGAAGGCAGGAGTTCAACCGGAAAAACATCTCCGGCAATTGGCGAAGATGGCGAACACGTACCGCGATCTGCTTCCGCCCAAGCAGCGGGAAGCGCTTCGAGCAAGGGAATTGACCCAACGCGCAAGTTTCAACCGGCAGCTGCTTGGCAAAGATCTTTGTTCTCAAGCGCAAACACCGGCTCATATAAGGCGATCTTTTCGTCGCGCCATGAGAAAGATCGGCTATCACGATCCGCTGTCTCCATCGCAACTGGCACATATCCAAGCCAACCTGAGCGAGCTGAAAACGGCTCGTCAATTACGCGCCGCCCAAACGGCGCTTAAAAATGGATAAAAATTTCGCTGCGCGAAACGACGCCGGCACGCTTCGCCTTCGCCTGCTTGTGGCTGCGCCACGCGTAGCCGAAGGCGAAGCGTGGTGGAAGGGGCTGGATTCGAACCAGCGTACGCTCGCGCGGGCAGATTTACAGTCTGCTGCCATTAACCACTCGGCCACCCTTCCGGCACAGGGGAGAGGCAGTAACGGAAATGGCTTGGGGTTGTCAATTGCGCAGGTTTTGCCCTGGGGCAAAATTGGCGTAAAAGCATTCCTTGAAAGGTATTTATGAAACATTCGCATCGTTCCGGCCGCAAGGGCCACGGCTTCGACAAGCACCGTCCCGGCGGCGGCAACCGCCGTTTCGACAAGCCGCGGCAGGGCGGCGGAGGGCCGAAACACCGCACCGAAACGAGGCCCGCCGAAAGCCGCCCGCCGCGCGAGGGCATTTACCTGTGGGGGCTGCATGCGGTGCGCGCGGCATGGCTTAATCCGAAGCGGCGCTGCATTCGCCTGTGGGTGACGGAGGCGGGGCAGGCCGCGATGGAAAAAACGCTGGCCGAAGGCAGGAGCCTCGATCTCGCCCGGCCGGAGGCAAAAATAATGGAACGGCGCGAACTCGACAGCCTGCCCCCGCCCGGCAGCGTGCATCAGGGCATCGTTCTCGACGCCGCCCCCCTGCCCGAGCCTCTGCTGCACGAAGTGATTGAAGGCGAAACGCCGCCCGATCTGGTCCTGGCTCTCGATCAGATCACCGACCCGCATAATGTGGGGGCCATCGCGCGCTCCGCCGCCGCCTTCGGCGCGGGAGCCATCGTGATGACGGAGCGCAATGCGCCGGGCCTCACGGGCGTTCTGGCAAAATCCGCCTCGGGCGCCATCGAGCATGTGCCTCTCATTCACATCGTCAATCTCGCGCGCGCGATCGAGGAACTTCAACAGGCCGGCTACTGGTGCGTCGGGCTGGCCGAGGAAGGCGGGCGCGATCTCGGCGCCTGCGATCTCACGGGCCGCACCGCGCTCATTCTCGGCGCCGAAGGCGAAGGCCTGCGCCAGCTGACGCGCAAGAAATGCGACGAACTTGCCCGCCTGCCGACCCAGGGCCCCATCGGCAGCCTCAACGTCTCGAACGCGGCGGCGGTGGCGTTATATGAAGTAAGGCGGCAGAAAAATAAATTTTGACCTTCAGGCGTGCCCGGCATCCGCCGAAAGCATCGGCGCGCTGATGCCGATGGTGGCCAGCGCCCGCTCCCATTTTGTTTCGATCTCGCGGTCGAACAGGATATCCTCGTCGACCGGCGCCGTGAGCCATCCATTGGCCTGCATCTCGGCGTCCAACTGCCCGGCGCCCCATCCCGTGTAGCCGAGCGCCATCATCGCGCGTTCCGGCCCCGCGCCGTCGGCAAGGGCCTGCAGAATTTCGACGGTGGCGCTGAGCACGATATTGTCGTCGATCCGCATCGCCCCTTCGCGCAGGTAATCGGACGAGTGCAGCACGAAACCGCGCCCGCTTTCGACCGGGCCGCCGTAATGCACCGGCAGATCCGGCACATCGGCCGTCGTTTTAATGTTCAGCTGCTTCAAAAGGGCATGGAAATTAATCTCGCCGTATAAACGGTTCACCACCAGCCCCATCGCGCCGTTCGGCCCATGCGAACACAGGTAAATCACCGAACGCGCAAAGCGCGGATCGGGCATAGTCGGCATGGCGATAAGAAACTGACCGGCAAGCCAGGTGGCTTCGGTATAAAACCCGGCCATGGGTTTGTCGGTGGGCATGCTTTTCCTCGCGTGCTAGGATCGCTGGCCAGCTTATTGCATCGTGTCACGAATCGAAAGAACTGAATCGCGCAACATGACCATTCTTCGCATTGCTTATGTCATCATTGTGGCGTTTGTCCTTATGCCCGCGCAGGCCAAAGCCGTGGCGAGCGACTGGCGGGGCGACGATGCGGCCCGGGTGCGGCTGATCGCGGGCGTGGACGCCGCGGGCACGCAGGATAAAATCCCGCTGGGCCTCGAAATAAAACTCGGCCCCGAATGGCATACCTACTGGCGTTCGCCCGGCATGGCGGGATTGCCGCCGCAATTCGACTGGAAAAAAAGCCAGACGGCGGAAGGCAACCTGAAAGCGGCGACGCTGCTTTATCCGGCGCCGCATCGCTATACCGCCTATGGCCTCGAAACGGTGGGATATCGCGACCATGTCGTACTGCCGATTGATGCGGAGCTTCGACGGGCCGGCAGCGCCCTCGTGATCGATGCGGGGCTCGACCTCCTTATCTGCAGCCAGCTTTGCGTGCCCAAGCATTTCGACCTCAAGCTCGACATTCCGGCCGGCGAGGCGAAAGAAAGCGCGGAAGCCGAGCTGGTCAAGGAATTCCGCGCCCGGGTCCCCGGCGACACCGAAAAATCCGGCATCCGTGTCGTGACGGTTTCCACGCAAGGCGAAAATCTCCTGATTGATATCGATGCCGCACATGAGCTGGAAGCGCCCGATATTTTTATCGAGAACGACAAGAACATCCAGTTCGGCGCACCCATAACCATACTGGGCGCCGACGGGCACAGCGCGCAGTTCAACCTGAAACCGGCGGAGCCTCTCGAATCGCCGATGGCCGGGCTGCCGGTTACGCTCACGGTTGTCGACGGGACGCATGCGCTGGAACAGCAGACCGCCGTGAGCGCGCCCGCCGCGGCCAGCCCGGCCGGCATCATGCCCGCCCATCACGTACCGTCCCTGACGCTCGTCATTCTTTTCGCCTTGATCGGCGGGTTTATTCTTAACCTCATGCCTTGCGTGCTGCCGGTGCTGTCGCTCAAGGTGCTCAGCGTCGTGAGCCATGGCGGCGGCGAAACAAGGGTTGTCCGGCACAGCTTTCTCGT
>JBFWTA010000123.1:0-7603 GCA_050248075.1 Bdellovibrionales bacterium
CCGACTTATTCGGGATCGGACTTAGCGCCGAGGTTTGGCGCAAGACGATTAATGAGGCGATTACCGACGAGCCGATCGACGTCATCGTTCAGCCCGCCGCCGCGCGACGCAAAAAGCTGCTGGCCGCCGACATGGAATCCACGATCATCGAACAGGAGCTGCTGGACGAGCTGGCCGGCGAAATCGGTGCGCGGGAAAAAGTGGCCCATATAACCGCCCGCGCCATGAACGGAGAGCTGGACTTCGCCGCCGCGCTGCGCGCGCGGGTCGGGTTGTTCGACGGGAAGCCCCTTTCTCTTCTCGAAAACGCCGCCCGTCGCATCACGCTGATGCCGGGCGCGGCCACGCTGGTGGCGACCATGAAAGCCAATGGCGCGCAGGCATGGCTTATTACCGGCGGGTTTTCCTATTTCGCCATGCCGGTCGCGGCGCGGCTGGGATTCGACCAGTCCCATGCCAATGAACTTATCCTGAAAGACGGCGTGATAACCGGCGAGGCGGGCGAGCCCATTTTGGATCGCGCACGGAAGAAAGTTTTGCTGCAACAGGCCTGCGCCGAATTAAAGTTGTCGCTGGGCGAAACGCTTTCGGTCGGGGATGGCGCGAATGACGTGCCGATGCTCACGGCCAGCAATAGCGCGGGCGGGCTGGGCGTTGCCTTCCACGCCAAGCCGAAAGTGCGGGAAGCGGTGGCGCATCACATTACGCACTCGGATTTAACGGGATTATTGTTCGCGCAGGGATATAAGGCTGGCGAATTTGTAAGAGCTTGATCCGGTTATCGATCAATGCTTTTTGGCGAGACGCGTCCGCCGCAAAGACCGGTATTCAGGCCGCTTCCGCCTTTATTGCATTCGCAATCTCGTCCACCAGCGTGCGAACCAACTTCTCGTCATCGCCTTCCGCCATCACGCGGATCAGCGGTTCGGTGCCGGATTTGCGGATAAGCAGGCGGCCGTTGCCGGCGAGTTTCTTCTCCGCGTCTTCGATGGCTTTCTTGATAGAAGCTTTTTGCAGCACGTCGCCCGGCGCGCGCACATTGTGCAGGATCTGCGGAAGCGGCTTGAAGAGATTGCAGACTTCGCTGGCTTTCTTGCCTTGCTCGCGGATGCAGGCGAGGATTTGAAGCGCAGCAATGATGCCGTCGCCGGTCGAGCTGTAATCGCTAAGCACGATATGGCCGGATTGCTCGCCGCCGACATTGATTTTCTTTTCCCGCATGGCTTCCACGACATAACGGTCACCGACCGGCGTGCGGTAAAGCGCCAGTTGCTGTGACGTCAGGAAGCGTTCGAGGCCAAGATTTGACATCACCGTGGCCACGATGCCGCCGCCATTGAGCTTGCCGTTTTTGGCCCAGGACTGGCCGATCAGGGCCATAAGCTGGTCGCCGTCGATGCGGCGTCCGGTTTCGTCGGCCATGATAAGCCGGTCGGCGTCGCCGTCGAGCGCGATGCCCGCATCGGCCTGATGCACCATGACGGCTTCCTGCATCAACTCGGGATGCGTGGCGCCGCAGCGGGCATTGATGTTTTTGCCGTCCGGCTTGATAGCAACAGGCACAACTTCGGCGCCCAGCTCCCATAACACGGCAGGCGCCACTTTGTAGGCCGCGCCATTCGCGCAATCGACGACGATCTTGAGTCCTTCGAGGCGCAAGCCCGGCGGGAATGTCGCTTTGACATATTCGATATAGCGGCCCGGCGCGTCGTCAAGGCGGCTGGCGCGGCCGAGTTCGGCGGACGGCGCATGATCGTCCGTGGCGTTTTCCGACATGCGCGCTTCGATGCGGGCCTCGAGTTCGTCGGACAGTTTATTACCGTCGGGACCGAACAGTTTGATGCCGTTGTCCTGATACGGGTTGTGCGATGCGGATATCATCACGCCCATATCAGCGCGCAGGCTGCGCGTAAGCATGGCGACCGCCGGGGTCGGCAGCGGACCAAGCAGAATGACGTCCATGCCCTTGGCGATGAAGCCGGCGGTAAGCGCGGGCTCGAGCAGATAGCCGGAAAGGCGCGTATCTTTGCCGATGACGACACGGTGACGGTGCTCGCCGCGCCGGAACAGCGAGGCCGCCGCCATCGCCACGCGCAGCGCCGTTTCGGCAGTCATGGGTTCCTGATTGGCGCAGCCGCGGATGCCGTCGGTGCCGAATAGTTTACGTGACATGGGTGTCGGGACTCAGGTTCAAGGTTTCGGTAACGGGATCGGCGGACAAGGTAACATGCAAGTCTTACCGACCCCTGAACCCCGGCCCCTGATCCCTGTATTCATATAAAAGATAGTCATTTTCGAAGGGTATCTCAACCGGCTTCAGCCAGTCCGGTGACTTTCCGTTAACCAGTTTTTCGATAAGCGTGGGGTGATCCTTGCTGCTTTGCATATGCAGCCGGCCCTGCCCGTCCATGGAAAGATGCGCATGAAAGCGGGAGCGGTAATCGCCCAGACCGGCATAAAACAACGAGATATGGCGGCACAGAAGCACCAGATCGGCCCGGCGGCGGCGCAGGATGTTTTGCGCCGTCCCGTCGTCGCGGGAATTAAAGAAGGCGTAGGCATCCGTATTGCCGGCTACGTTATAAGGCGCGGCGATTACGTAATGGCGGGTACGGAACAGCAGTTCCGGCCCTTCGTTCATGCCGCTCATGATGACATGAGAACGGCGCGAATAGGCGGCATTCAGAAATCCGGATGCCTGCAGCAGCGGGCAGCTCACCGCCGGTCGCGCGGCGGGGAAAAGCACGACGTCGATCAGCTTTCTTTTAGCTATGGCCGCGGGCAAAAGGACAACCGGCAAGGCCGTGATGAAAATGAAAATAACGATTTTTGCCGGGACATGCATAGGACCGGGAAAATGCGCGGCGGCCATGCGCCAGCTGCGGGCGACAAGCCAGGCAACCGGAATGACGGAAAATATCTGCGCAAACCGCGCGACGCGGACCTGCCAGAAAAAAGCGAGCATGAGGGCGGCGATCAGAAAAAGGACATGGAAAAACCAGACGGCCCGCCTCCTGCCCCATATCACATTCCATACGGCCACCATAAGGGCCAGCAACGGCAAAAAAGCGATATGAAGAACCAGCAGAGATGCATGAAGAATTGTCGACGGAGAACGAAGCGAAATATGAAACCGGCTCCATAACGGCTGCGCCTCGCCGATATTGTCCAGGGCGATAGTGGAATTGAAGCTGTCGTAATCGGCGAAGGGGCCGTTGAGGACATCCGGAATAAAAAAGGCAAAAAGCATGGCCGCGAAGAAGCCGAGCGCGCCGTAAAGGGCCAGACGTAGCCACCGGCGTCCTGTTCCAGCGCCGCCTGCCCATCCGATGACGAAAACGGCGCCGGCAAGCAAAGCCATGAAAAGATCGGCGGCGGAAAACCACGACAAGGCGAGGCTCGTGTAATCCTGCGGCGACAGGGCCAGCGGAAGCAGGATGGCGACGAAGAGCGGCAGTGCCAAACCGAAAACAGCCGCATGGCGCACCGCCAGGCCGCCGCGCCATGCCCCGGAACATGCCGCGCCGATAATAAACAGAATGAGCCACGGCAAGGCTTCGGTGCCGATCCAGAGGCCGCAGGCGAAAGCCAGGGCGGCTGCAATGGACGCTTTCCAGCCGCCGCGGCATAATATCATGCGCTGCAGGCACAGCAGCCCGAAGGCGGCAATAATAATCTGGGCGCCGTGGTGATCGACACGGCCGGGCGTGTAGTTTACCAGAACGGATGGCGTAAACAGCAACAGGACGGCGGCCAGTCCCCTATGTTCCCGCCGCAGCATGGGCCGCGCCAGCGATTGCATGAGCATCAGCAGAACGGCGAAAAGCAGCGGCGGCACGATGAAGGAAGCCACGAGCGCAGCATTCTGCATGCCGAACGGGGAAATCAGCGGCAGCATGACGAGCGCTATCGGCAGATCGGCAAGCCGCGACCAGTGCACGACCGTGTTATCGCCGGGACTGAGGCGAGGATGCGAAAGATCGAACCAGCCCGCGCCCCCAAGCCAGTTGATGATCTGATTAAGGCGCATGTAATCGTCGGTATCGAACAGCAGGCCCGTGCGAGTGGGGCTGTTGGGATGAAGAAGGCAGGCGAGAAGAAAAAAAGCGAAGACGGCAAGAGCGGTCAACGCAGGCCCATGAGACTGATTTGATTTTTTCATGTGCAGCCTAACTGCCTTCCTCCTCCTTTGAAGGGAAGAGGAAGTGGTAAAGCACTTACAACTCCATAAATGCCTCGAAGCCGCCCCATATCATGCGCTTGGCGTCGAAGGGGGCGCCGGACATGCTGCATTTGAGCCGCGGGTCGGCCATGACCTTGGCATTGATGGCATCGCGGTCGGCGCGGGATTGAAAGGTGATCCACGAAAAAACCACCACTTCGTCGTCTTTGGCCAGGACCGCGCGCGGGAACGAGGTCAGCTCGCCATAGGGAACGTCGTCGCCGATGCTTTCGACATAAGAAAGCGCGCCGTATTCTTTCCACACCGTGCCGGCGAGGCGCGCCATTTCCTTGTAAGTTTCGAGGTTCTTTTTCGGCACGGCCAGAACATAGCCGTCAACATAAGGCATAAGAACCTCCTTCGACGAATTATCAGCCTACGATTTCGTCATTCTTGAAGAAGAAGGCGATTTCGGTATGGGCGTTTTCGGCGCTGTCGGAGCCATGGACGGAATTGGCTTCGATGCTTTCGGCGAAATCCTTGCGGATGGTGCCGGTGGCCGCCTTGGCGGGATCGGTGGCACCCATGATTTCGCGGTTCTTCGCAACGGCGTTGTCGCCTTCCAGAACCTGAACGACAACCGGGCCGGAGACCATGAAGCTGCACAGATCATTGAAAAACGGGCGCGCCTTGTGCACGGCGTAAAAACCTTCGGCCTGTTCGCGGCTGAGGCGCAGGCGCTTTTGCGCGACGATGCGCAGCCCGGCATCCTCGAACTTGGCGTTGATCTTGCCGGTGAGGTTGCGGCGCGTGGCGTCGGGCTTGATGATTGATAATGTGCGTTCGGTCGGCATTATTTAAACTCCTCGAATGGCTTTAAGATAAGGGTTATAGACAGGGGCAGCAGGGGTGGCAAGCCCGGCACACCCCCGAAGCAAAGGCGATCAGCTGCATGGTTCCATCACAGGCTTCCTGGGCACGGCCAGCAGCCGGGCAATCCCGGCGCGGATTTGTTCGGGGTCGGTGTCCTTTAGCTTGAGATAGGCGCCGCCGATAAAGCTGTCGAGGCCCGAGCAGGCTTTGGCGAGGTCGTTGGGCGTGGCCCTGGCGGCTTCTTCTTTCTGGTGAATAAGCACAAGATTCTTTTTTTCATTAAGCTGGGATTGGGTGATGCCGGAATTTTCAGTGATGAATTTGTCCATGCGTGCGATAGCGTCGGCCAGAACGGGTTGCAAGCCGGTATCGGCATCGAAACCGCAGACAGTGCCGTAACTGATCAGCTCCACATATTTAGTCCAGGTGCAAAGCACCGCTCCCTGCGGGTCGTTATTGAGCTCCTGTGCCCGCAGGGCGGGAGCGATGAGGAGAAAAACGAAAAAGCATATAATGCGGAGCATGATACGACTCGTTATCGGGAGGGTTTCTTCGGCAAGGCATTGACCCAACGCTGGGTCCATTGCCGGGGAAGCATGGCGAGAAGCTGAACCAGCATATAGATGCGCAGCGGAAAGGCAATGCAGGCGCGGTTGCGGGCGAGGCCATCGCGGATAATACGGGCGGCGCGGCCGGCGGCCATCACCAGCGGCATCGGAAATTTGTTCACATCGGTCATCGGCGTTTTGATGAAGCCGGGGCAGACGACATTGACCTCAATCCCCTGCCCGGCCAATTCCCCGCGCAGCGCCTCGCCATAGACACGCACCGCCGCCTTGCTGGCGCTGTAGGCCGGCGCGCCGGGAAAACCGTAAAAGCCGGCAAGCGAGCTGATAATGGCGATCTGTCCGCGGGAGCGTTGCTTCATGAGGAATATGGCGGGCTGAATCGTATTAAGCACGCCGGCGAGATTGACGGCAAAAATTGCGCGAGCCTGCGTCTCGCTTTCGCCCTGCCCGCCCGTGCCCGCCGATATGCCAGCATTGGCAATGACAAGATCAATCGGCTGTTGCCGGTCGCATTCCTGTATCCAGGCCGCCAGGCCTTCGGCATAGACGACGTCGCCGGTTTTTATCGCAACCGTGGCTCCGCGCCTGCGCGCTTCCTCGGCCACATGCTCCAGCCGCGCGCCATTGCGGCCATGCAGAGATAGGCGGATGCCCGGCGCGGCATAAATTCCGGCGAGCGCGGCGCCGATGCCACTGGACGCGCCGGTGATGAGAATGTGACGAGGATTTTGCATGCATGCGCCCAAACGACCGCCCATGACAAGCGGCGACAGCTTCCCCTGCAATCTAACAGCTAAATTAGTTTTCCGGGATAATTAGTTTGGCCGAGGCTTTTGAGAAAAGGGCTCTTGTTGGTTCCGATGCAATTGACGATGCGGAGTCGGCAAATGTTGGAGTGGGGTTTGATCGCTTTCCGGAGCTTTACCATGATCATCATCACGAACCTTCAGACATGTTTGTGTAGTGGTTCGGTAAGGCTGGAAACAAACTCCCCCGGTGCCATATGTTGTGAAAACTCCGTCAAAGCCATTCTCGTCAGGCAGTTTGCTGCCCTGCGCAGACACCACCGAAACTGCCGTCGAAGCGTTAATGTTTACGGGTAGGCATTTGGCTGTGAAAAAAGGTTTTGCATGCAAGCAAATGGTATTGTTTTTCACTCTATAGCGGCCTTCAGCAAGGCCGTCGCGCAGCCTGTTTTTCGCGTCGTATTGCGCGGAATTGATTACCCGTTCGAATGAAGCTGTAATATCAAGTAGGCTCACAGCCATGGCCGTCGAAACAAGTGCGGTAACCACCAGACCTGTCGACACGGCGTGATGTCGCGAAGCAAATTTTCCAGCCAAGCGAACTAACGAAACAGTCGAAATATTGTTTGCTACTGTCATCTTTTACTCTCGGTACGCGAAATAAAATTACAAGAATTTTGGAATATAAGTTTAATATCATATAGCGGAAATGGCCGTCGACAATGGCCTTACTTGCAAACCCGCATGTTTATTTTTACCAAGAATCCAACCATTTAGCATGTGGCCGTTCCTGAATTTCTTAACTATATTCCCCCAAACCTTAACCCGAATCTCGATGCCCCATGTTTGGTGAAACGTTACAGCGGCGCGGTCTAATGATGGTGCTTTCCTCGCCTTCCGGCGCAGGAAAGACGACGATTTCGCGGCGGCTGATGGAAACCGATCCGCAGCTGGCGCTTTCGGTTTCCGTAACAACGCGCCCGCGGCGCGCGGGCGAAGTCGAGGGGCGCGATTATCATTTCGTCGACCTGACCGATTTCGATCTTATGGTAAACCGCGAGCAGCTTCTGGAACATGCCAAAGTGTTCGGCAATTATTACGGCACACCGCGCGGCCCGGTGGATAAGACACTCAGTGAAGGGCACGATGTGCTGTTCGACATCGACTGGCAAGGCACGCAGCAGCTGGCGGAAATGGCGCGCGACGATCTGGTGAGCGTCTTTATTCTGCCGCCGACATGGCAGGAACTGGAA
>JBFWTA010000124.1:0-7602 GCA_050248075.1 Bdellovibrionales bacterium
CTACGAGATTGTTTCCGACAAACCAAAGGGCGGTTTGCGGATTTACAAGATCGCCGCGAAGCCGAATGCAAAGGAGTAAACCCATGCAAAAGAGCAGCAACGCCGGATACGCCGTTCACCATTTGGAAAGTCTGGACGGTAAACGGCTTATGCAACGTCATGAACTCACGCTCGACGACATTAAAAAAGCCGTTGAGATGTGGCATCACGATTCCAGGTCGTCCATCCGAACCGTCATCGGCGTCGGCAATGACGGCCTGATCGGTTCAGAGCGGAATGGCTGGCATCCAGGCTTGTCGGACGCCTTTTACAATGGCCTCGTCATGATCCCGTGGATCCAGATATTGGAGATCCTGAAACGGGTTCCGGACGGCGCGACGGGGAAGTTTCTCAGCACTGAGCCTCTCACAAAGCAATAAAACAACAAGGACGCGCCGGTTGATTATCAAACAATCAATTGGCGTCATTCTTCGCAATCATATGGGGTCGATTAGAGTTGATAACCCCGACAAATGAAGCGTTCATGGACATGTAAGCATCAAGGAGGCTGACATGA
The DNA here is from genome assembly GCA_050248075.1 of Bdellovibrionales bacterium. Classification (GTDB taxonomy): domain Bacteria; phylum Pseudomonadota; class Alphaproteobacteria; order UBA9219; family UBA9219; genus JBFWTA01. Next base: position 557 of record JBFWTA010000124.1, read on the forward strand.
TCAACGAACCGAAAACCATTATCCAAAACGCCATCACCGCCAACTTAGCCGCGCTCTCGCAACGCCTGACAGAGACAGCGGAGCTTGCCAAGCAAGCCCACGAAGCCATGGCACAGGGCGAACAAAACCAGGCGATCGGCACAATCATCGACTTTGACCGACTGCTGCCGGAAGCACAGGCGCTTTACAACGCGGCGATCGCCTTGCATCGCAACCGCATTTAATTTAACGGAGGGAAACATGACGAGCGACGAACTTTTTTTAACCATCGCCAAAAAGCATCTCAAAATCGAAACGCTTGAAACGCGAAAGTCAGACAGTCTTGATTTCCACGACGTTGCGGTCTGGAGCATCAAGGCCGCGCTTGAAGCAGCGTATCAAGCGGGGCGTAAGTCCGCCCAAGGAAAACCGAAGGTCATTGAGACCGGAAAAGTCGGAAGCAGCTATAAAGGCACAATCGAAATCAGCTACCAAGATCTGGTTGATATATGGGGCGAACCAGAAAAAGGCGACGGATATAAAACTGAAGCCGAGTGGATCATCCGTTTACCAAAAAACAAAGTCATCGCGATCTATAATTATAAAAGCAGCCGTTCATATAGCGATAGCAATCCTCCAGTGACAGAGCTGCGCGAATGGCATGTCGGCGGTCGCGGGTCTGATGTTATCGATATTCTTCTTCGCATGATGGTCGGGCGAGTCAAGCTGCTACATCGGGCTGCATAAGCTCGGCTTTCTTGCCCGTAAATTCCTCCCAACGTTTAACGATCACGTCAGCATATTTGGGATCGAGTTCGATCATCCGGCATTGACGGTTCAATTTTTCACACGCGATCAACGTGGTACCGGAGCCACCAAAGCAATCCAAAACGATGTCGCGGCTTTTGCTGCTGTTGTTGATGGCACGTTCAACCAGTTCGACGGGTTTCATGGTCGGATGCAATTCGTTGCGGACAGGCTTGTTCACGAACCAGACATCGCCTTGATTGCGCGCACCGCACCAGAAATGATCGACGTCCTGTTTCCATCCATAAAGGATCGGCTCGTATTGCCGTTGATAATCAGCTCGTCCCAGTGTGAAGGTGTTCTTTGCCCAGATGACGAAGGTCGACCATTTGCCGCCAGCTTCGATAAAAGCCTTTTGCAGCGTGTGCAATTCGCTGGACGACATGCAGATGTATAAAGCGCCTTTGCAGACCGTCAGCATATTCACGCTGGCGTCATAAAGGAATTTTTCAAAGCTATCGCCGAGATTGTCGTTCATGATGGTGCGGTTGGTGCCGCGCTGTTTATCCTTGGCACTGTTACCGTAATCCACGTTATAAGGTGGATCCGTGAAAACCATATCAGCCAGCGCACCGTCCAGCACGCGCTCGACATTCGCCAGCACGGTGCTATCGCCGCACAGCAGAAGGTGATTGCCGAGCCGCCATAGATCGCCTGGCTTACTGACCGGCGTTTCCGGTGCTTCGGGAACGGCATCCTCGTCGGTGTTTCCTTCGGCCACGTTTGGGTCGGCCAGCAACGCGGTAAGTTCGTCGTCGGAAAAACCGATAATCGGCAGATCAAAATTCTCTGCCGCCAGCGTGGCCATCTCTGACCGTAATAGATCATCGTCCCATCCGGCATTCAAAGCCAACTTGTTGTCGGCGATGACGTAGGCGCGCTTTTGCGCTTCCGTCAAATGATCAAGCACGACCACGGGGACTTGCGTGAGGCCGAGTTGCTTTGCCGCCTGGAGGCGACCGTGGCCCGCAATGATGCCTGCCGTTGTATCGACCAGGATCGGATTGAGAAAACCAAACTCTGCGATGCTGGCCGCGATCTGGCTGACTTGTTCCGGCGAATGCGTGCGCGGGTTTTTATCGTATGGGACGAGTTTGTCCGCTGGCCAGATCTCGATGCGATCCGCCATGCGCTTTGAATGTTCAATTGTCATGTAACCTGTCCGTAACTTGTAGCTCGGTTGTAACCCGTTTTGCAGGGGTGACGCTAGGAAACCATCGAGCCTTGCCCGCCCGCATTGGATTTGATGCAGGAAGGACCCAAGATTTCAAATGGTTAGAGAGAGTGATCACTTGAGGGGGCTGCTGCACCCGCACGTCCCGCGATCATGGGTTACATCCTGCCAGAAAATGTTGCGTCTGTCTCATGCAGAAGTGTTGCAACATCTTTCCGTCAATTCTTTCGGCTGTTGAGACGCGTGCTGATCTTGGTGAGCGCGATCACCCACTTGCGCCATGCTGTGCTGCGGTCGCAACCCAACTCCCAGCACAAAGTTTTCCAGCGAACGCGGGCCGCACGCTTCCACACCAGCTTGCGTTCCTCAACGTCCAGCCATGGCATCCACTCGAATGTTTCTTCCAAGCGGTCAATCGCAGGAGGCAATGCACGCAGACGCATCGGCTGCTTTTCCATCTGCAGGATTTCCATCTCGGTGTATTTCATCATCGGCCAAAGATTAAAATAACCCTGCACCTTGACGGGCGGAAGGCGACGCAGCGTTGAAACAGCTTCCTCCAAACGATCCGCGACTATTTTTGCTGTCCATTTTTCCATTACGCACCTCGCTCTTCCGTGTGTTGTTGTTTTGCCCAGTACAGGATTGCGAGGGCATCGGCCTCATTGTCGTCCTCTGGCGTATGACCACGCTGCTTGACGGCAGCAATGACAGCGTCTTTGTCAGCATTGCCTTTGCCTGTGATAAAACGCTTGATGGTGCCGACCGGAACGCCTTCGTAGGGAATGACGTGGTGTTCGCACCAGGCCGTGAGGTGGGCGAGAAAGCCGCCGTAAGCGTGCGCTGCATCGACACCGACATGACGGCGGACTTCCTCGAAATACACCGCGTCGATCTGGCCGGAGACGTTCTTCGTTTCCGTAAGCCAGCGTTTGAAACGTAGGTAACGCATACCGCCGCCTTCGAAGCGGCGGGGTTTGAAATGCGCCGTTCCGCTGGCGATCGATCCGTATTCGTTGAGCAATGCCCATCCGGTCGATGTTCCGAGGTCAAGGCAAAGCAAGGTTGGGTTGGTCATGGGCGTCCTCCGGTTTGGGGTGAAAAAATCTGTGCCGGAGAACACGCATCCACATGCGGGGCAAAAAACCCTTGGGGTTTTGCCCACATGTAATGTGGGGAGTTTCTCCAGAATCTGGGGCGGAGCGAAAAGCGTTGAAACACAAAGGCTTTCGCCAGATTTCTAGATTGACGGCCAGATTGCGCGGAAATCTGGGTTTGCATCTGAAACCCTTGTGCGACAAGGACTTCAGAGCGATTGCAGATTGCGGCAGATTTCAGATTTCTGTGAATCTGGGTCAGATTGACGAGCGTGATCATGGCGCATCCTCCTCTGGGTAGACCCAAACGGAGGGGTTTTCGACGGGCAGGATCGCACCATTTCCAGGCTGCTTGAAATGCGTCGGCAAGAACGATTTCATGCCCGCGACGATCTCGCTAGTCTCCGTGTCTACGGTTTCTTCACCCGTCGGCACTTCCATGTCTTCGACACACATCACGCCGTATTTGCTTTTAGCGGCGTTGTCCTTATTGAATTTGACGTAGCCCTTGGTCGAGAGAACATCGATGCGGTCACGTATGGAATGGTTGCCGCCGAGGCCAGCTTTATTCTCGAACGCCTGGCAGAACTGGCTTGGGGTATAAAGCGTACCTTTGCGGCCTTCGTCGAACAGCAATTGCAAGATGACGTCATGGCGGCGGCGACGCTCGTTGTCGAGCCGTTCGCCGTAATCTTTATTCACTAATCTTGAGGAGTGATTTTCAAGTTCACGCCACCGTCCGTCGATTTTGTCGACCCATTTTGACGGTATGCCTTCGCCGTTGCGCAGTTCGAACATGAGCTGGCGAACGCTTTGTTGTTCGTCCGGCCTGAATAGGATCATACCTGTTGAATAAAAGCTGCGCAGACTTCCGGCACCGCTCAATCCCTGGAATGGATCATCTTCCAGCATCTTTTTGCTGATCTTCTTAGTGTGGTGGGCAAGAATGACACCCACATCCGAGTTGACAAGAAAACGCAGCTTCTCGACGCGATCCTGCAAAAAAGACAGCATGGCAGTGTTGTCATTTTCGCCGCCGCTTTGTCCGCCGTCATAGACGTTGCGGAGCGGGTCGATGGCGATGATGTCGAGCAGCCTAGGATCGCAATGGCGCAGGATGGCATCCCGCACCATCTCGACACCTTTTTCGTCGAGCAGCATCCGCACTTGCGGCGTGATGATAAGATTATGACGCACGAGAGGCATGAAATTTTGATCAAATTTCATTTGCCGCAGGCGTTCACGCAGATAGTGATAACCAATCTCCGCTTGCAGAAAGAAAACCTTGAGCGGCTTTGCGGGCTTCATGCCGAGAAACGGTAATCCCGCCGCCATGTGCGCCAGCAGCACCAACAAAAAATCCGTTTTGCCAACCTTCGGCGCGCCGCCCAGCACAAGAAGACCGCCAGGTGTCAGTACACGAGGGGCGATGATGTCGTCCGGCATGGGACTATCATCGTCAAGCAAATGCCCGACGCTGAAGGCTGGAAGTGCATATGCAGGCGGGATCGTCATGCGTGGTGCGGAGGCCAGAAACACCGGAATATCCATGCCTTCGGTTACCGCATCGGCCACGTCCCAGCTTGAAGGCTTGTCTTCTGGAGGGATAAGAATGGTCAGCGAAGCGATACCCAGTACACGCAGTTTGCCCGCGACGGCATCGGCATAATGTTTTCCGGCTTCGTCGTTATCCGGCCAGATCAACACATGCTTGCCGTAAAGCGGTGACCAGTCCGTCTTATCCACGGGCGCGTTGGCTCCGTTCATGGCAGTGGTGGCGCAAATGCCGAGGCCGATAAGAGCGTCCGCGCACTTTTCGCCTTCGACCAGAACAACGCTGTTCGATCGGGAAATACTTTGTTGGTTATAAAGCGGCCTTGGATCCGGCGCACGGCGTTTGCGTGCCTTTACATCCCAGGGGCGGAACTCCTTGCCAGACGGCGTGTCGTAGCGATAGACACAGGCGATAAGGTCGCCGTGCGCGTCGAGATAGTCCCATTTGGCGGTATGCGGCCCCAGATCCTCGTTCTCATTTTCCGTTTTGCCCTTTGGTATGGGACGAATATCGGTGCCGAGCCATGCATGAACAGCACTGATAATATCCGGAAAGCGGTTGCGGTGATCTATGCCATGAACCGCGCCCCAAAGAGAAAGTATGTCGCCGCCGTCGCCTGTGGCGAAGTCGTGCCACATGCCGATTTTTGCGCCGGACAGCTCGACGCTTAAGGAGTCGCCCTTGCTGCCGTTGATGTCGCCAACCACAAACCGCCCGTTGCGGATCTTGCCGTTGGGCAGAAGATGGAAAAGCGTTTCCCTCAAACGTCCGTGCAGGCGTTGCTTCAGATCCTCCGTTGTCAGTCTTTCTTCTGCTTTCGGGCGGGTCTGGTCGGGCGCATCGTTGAAATCGATCCATGCACCCGTCATGCCGCCACCTTCCAGCATCGCTGACGGTAAGGACAGAACGCGCACTCAAAGTGATCTTCGTTCATGGCAATGCGCGGCAACACTTCGCCTGCATCAGTCGCACGGATCAGATTGACGGCACGGTCGCTGGCTTCTTGCGCCAATGCTGCATCAAACGGCACCAGCTCATGATAGATTTCTGCTGTGTCTTTATTGACGGCTGTGAACAGCGCGGAATTGACGGAAATGCCAGGCACGCTGCCTTCCATGTAAGCCTGATAAGTGGCGACCTGAACCGCGTAGATCGGCTTTGACTTCTTCAATCCATGTTTAACGGTATCGCGCCATGACTTGGCGTTGAGCGATTTGCATTCCCAAATGGCAGGAAATCTCATTCCGAGATCGGCGGGGGCATCGTTGATAATGCCATCGACGTGTCCACGGATCCTGCCGCCCGCCACGGAAAAACCGAAAGCGTCGCCGTTGGGTTTTTTTGTGAACACACTAAATCCGGCCTGACGCAGCCACGACAGCGCGAGGGTTTCAAACGCATGGCCGATCTCGAAAATGCGAAGAATCCGGCCTTTAAATTCCTCATCCTTGGGCGTTTTCGTATATTCGTATTGCAGAGCGCGGGCGCAGGACACGCCGAGGCGGGACGCACCAAGGTAATCACGCTCCGGCTGCGCGGCTCGTTCCTGTTGGACAGCCGTGTCGATCAGCGCATTGATCGTGTCGGCGATGCTGGGGCGATGATTGAAATCGAGCATTTAAAATGGGATCCCTGTGTCTTCTTGGCGAGGTTGGCTTTGAATGAGGAACATTTCGTAATTGCCGACGACAACTTCGATCAGTGTTAAAACCTCAGCGCGGGTATATTGCGCGAGAGGTTTTTGCATCCCGATCTCGGCCACGACTTCACCAAGCGGCTGGAGCGTGCGTTCCATGCATTGCTTTTCAATGTCGGTCGGATCGATCATGTCGCGCTCCTCGCTGATTGAATGGCGCGCTGGATGCCGTCGCGGTTAAAATGCATCGTCATCAAAGCTGATGCCTTGTAGCGGGTCAGGCTGAAGTCATTGCGATGGCTCGGCAGATATTGAAGCTGCTTCGGCGTCGCGGGCTGGTGAAGCCACGATCGCGTCTTATGCGCGGTTTCGTCGCTTTCATGCAGATTGAGCCAGTCATCGGCAGCGGCGAAACAGACGATGCGCTCACCAACAGCCAGTAGTTTTGGGGATTGGTTCTTGATGCCGCCCACGGCGTGCCATTCGCCATCCTTGAAGAAAACGCCGCCCCAAGCATTAAAGCCCGTGGCCAGGAAATACCGATCGTTCTGCTGCAGATCGACCCAAAGAAAGCTCGAACGCTTCAGCAGATCGATCTCAGCCATGATGAAACCGTTTTCAGCCAGCTCGCGTTCGGCTGCCTGCGCTTTCCATTCATAACCACAAAGCGGACATTCCTTGACAGCGGCGGGAACTTCCGCACCGCAATCAGGACATTCCTTCGTCGGCGCATCACCTTCGCCCATCTGGTCATCGAGATTGACATCCTGTTCAAGTGATCCGTGAAGCAGTGTGGAC